>NZ_JAOCEW010000022.1:0-90925 GCF_029841665.1 Stenotrophomonas sp. GD03819 | reverse complement strand
CGCCCGCCCATCCCGCCTCACCCAACACGCAACAGCACAGAGCCGACAACCCGCTGTTGCAGTTGCAGTTGCTGTTGATTTCACAGCAGTCGCGGCCGCCGGCCGCGCGGAACACTCACAGATGCCGCAATTCCTGCTTCAACGTCGCCACGCAGCGGCGGCTGACTTCCAGCGGCTGCTTGCCATGGCGCAGCATCGCCTGCACCTGGCCGCCCGTGCCTCGACGCAGCTCCACCAGCTCATGGCGTGCCACCAGGCAGTTGCGATGGATGCGGATGAAGCGGCTGGCGAACTCCTCCTCCAGCGACTTCAGCGACTCCTCGATCAGGTCTTCGCCGCGTGCGTGGTGCACCACCACGTACTTCTCCTCGGCCTGCAGGTAGTGGATGTCGTCCAGCGGAATCAGGCGCAGGCTGCCGCGCAGGCGCGCGCACAGCATGCTGCGGGCCTGCTGCCCGCGGTGGTCCTGCGGCTGGCCGTCGCGGCCAGCCAGGAACGTGCGTGCGCGTGCGATCGCTGCAGCCAGGCGCTCGGCACGCACCGGCTTCATCAGGTAATCGATCGCTGCCGCTTCGAAGGCCGACAGTGCATGCGCGTCGTAGGCAGTGCAGAACACCACCGCCGGGCGTGGCTCGAAGCTGGCCAGGTGGCGGGCCGCTTCCAGCCCATCCAGCCCGGGCATGGCGATATCCAGCAGGACCAGGTCCGGCTGCAGCTCCGCGCACGCGTGCAAGGCCTGCTCGCCGTTGCCGGCCTCGGCCACCACATCCACGCCGTCCTGCGCGGCCAACAGGCTGCGCAGGCGCTCGCGCGCCAGCGGTTCGTCATCGGCGATGACTACCCTCACGATCGCTCCCTCACTGGATCGGCACTGTCACCTGGCAGGCATAGTAGCCCTCGCTCCAGCCAGCCGTCATCCGCGCGGCGCTGCCGAAGCGCCAGGCCAGCCGATGGCCGATGCTGTGCTGGGCATGGCCGGCACCGCGCGCCAGGGCCAGCCCGGGGGCCTGCGGATCGGGCGCCGGATTACGCACGCGGATCTGCAGCTCATTGCCCTCGCGCGCCAGCTGCAGCTCGATGGTCCCACCCTCGGGCAGCCGCGAGATGCCATGCAGCACGGCGTTCTCCACCAGCGGCTGCAGTACCAGGCGAGGCAGGGGAAGATCCCAGGGCAGTGGCTCGTCGCGTTGCCAGCGCACCTGCAGGCGCTCGCCCAGTCGAAGTGATTCGATCGACAGATAGCGCTCGGCCAGCTCGCATTCGTCACGCAGGGTGGAATCGCCCTCGCCCGCCCCCAGCGCGGCACGGAACAGATCGGACAGGTCCAGCACCGCCCGCTCGGCCACCACCGGGTCGCGATGCAGCAGGCTGGCGATCAGGTTCATGCTGTTGAACAGGAAATGCGGGCGGATCCGCGCCTGCAGCGCGTCGGCCTGTGCGCGTGCGTTGGCCTGTACCTGCGCGGCCCAGCGATCACTCACATAGAAGTAGCGCAGGGCCAACGCCGTGATCAGCGCCGTCGTCGCGGCGCTGCCCAGCGTGAAGCGCCAGAAGCTGATGCCGCGGGCGAAGTTGTCGCCAAGCACCGCGTACAGGGCATGCACGATGCCCGCGCAGACCACCGCGATCAGCGTCGCCAGTGCGATGGCCGAGACCGCCCCCAAGACCTGTGGCAACCTCGACAACGCGTTCCGCAGCAGGCACAGGCTGGCCGTTACGGCCAGCGCCAGCCACAGCGCGAAACCACTGGCCGACAGCAGTTCGCCCACGGTCCAGTGGCGGCTGCCATCCGGGGCCAGGGCCAGCACTACCACCACCAGTTCGGCCAGGCCGAGCATCGCCGCCAGCCGCGGCAGGCGGCACAGTTCCGGCATCCAGGGCGGGGCGCTGGCCGGTGACATGGCTCAGGCAGCGCCCAGGTGTTCCTGCAACCAGTCACCCAGCGCCTGGATCTCTTCGGCGCAGACCTGGTGGGCCATCGGGTAGCTGTGCCATTCCACCTCCAGGCCCAGCGCCTGCAGGGCCTGCGCGCTGTGTACGGCCACCGTCTGCGGAATCACCGGGTCGCTGCTGCCATGGGCCATGAACACCGGCACCTGCACCGCTCCGTCAACGCGCTTGGCGCTCTCGGCTTCCGGCAGGTAGGTGGACAGTGCGATCAGGCCAGCCAGTGGCGCGGTGCGTGACAGCGCGGCGGTCAGGATGATCGCGCCCCCCTGCGAGAAGCCGGCCAGGAAGATCTTCTCCGGCGCGATGCCGCGCTCGACCTCCCGCGCAATCAGCGCATCCAGCTGCACCACCGATTCCTGCACGCCGGCCATGTCGGCGCGCGAACGGAAATCCATGCCGACGATGTCGTACCAGCCACGCATCGGCACGCCGTTGTTGATCGTGATCGGCCGCACCGGTGCATGCGGGAACACGAAGCGCAGCGCCGGCCAATGCGGACGCACCAGCTCCGGCACGATCGGTGCGAAGTCGTGGCCGTCGGCGCCGAGGCCGTGCAGCCAGATCACCGACCACTGCGGCGAGGCGCCGGTTTCCTGTTCCACCGTTTGCAGCATGATGCGGCTCCTTCAAGTTCGAGCCGCATTATGCCGCTGCCGCGGGACGATCAGTACAGCGGCGGTTGTTCGGCGGCTTCCCGTCGCAGCTGCGCGGCGCGTACCAGCACGGTCGGCGGGATGTTCTCCTCAGGAATATCGAGCAGGCCGAGCCGATGCAGGAAGGCACCCGGGCCGCGCGAAGACGTCAGCGCCACCACCGGTACCGCCAGCACCATGCCGATCACCACCGGCGCCATCCACGCCGCCAGCGAGGGCGATACCGCCCAGGCCAGCACGCCCATGAAGGCACCGAACACGCCCAGGCCGCCGTAGCCGCGGATCAGCGCCAACCACGAGATGCCGCCATCGTCGCGCTGCTGTGCGTCCCAGCCGGAATCGCGGCCGGACAGCACTTCCGCCACGCCGCGCGACTGCACGTACATCACCACCGGTGCCATCAGTGCCGCCAATACGGTTTCCACCAGCATCGAGACGAACGCGCGCAGCGCGCCGCCACACCCGCGGCGGTCGACCGGGTCCAGCAGCATCGCCAGGTAACCCAGCACCTTGGGCAGCAGCAGCACCGCCATGGTCGCCGCGAACAGGCGCACCACCTGTTCCTCGTCCTGGGCCCGCCAGTACACGCTGGGTGACAGGTGCAGCAGGGCGTTGAAATCGATGCCTTCCTGGAACAACGGGATGGCGATGCCGATCAGCATCAGCATCGCCCACATCGGCGCGGTGAAGTAATGACCGATGCCGATCAGCATGTGCATGCGGCTGATCCAGTGCAGGCCGCGGCTGCCGACCACCTTGCCGTGCTGCAGGTTGCCCTGGCACCAGCGGCGGTCGCGCACCAGCAGATCGGTCAGCGTCGGCGGACCTTCTTCATAGCTGCCCCCCAGGTACGGCACCATGTGCGCGGCCCAGCCGCCCCGACGCATCAGCGCCGCTTCGACGAAGTCATGGCTGAGGACGTGGCCACCGAACGGCTTGCGCCCCGGCAGCGCCAGCAGCCCGGCCTGATCGGCAAAGGCGCGGGTGCGGATGATGGCGTTGTGCCCCCAGTAATTGCTCTCGGCACCATGCCACCAGGCCACACCGCGGGCGATCACCGGACCGTACACGCGGCCGCCGAACTGCTGCATGCGCGCGAACAGGGTGCGCCCACCGATCACCGACGGCAGGGTCTGGATCAGGCCGACATCGGCGTTGTGTTCCATGCCCGCGACCAGGCGCACGATGCTGTCGCCGGTCATCAGGCTGTCGGCGTCGAGGATCAGCATCTGCGGGTAGGCGCCGCCGAAGCGACGGACCCAGTCGGCGATGTTGCCGGCCTTGCGCCCGCTGTTGTCGCCACGGCGGCGGTAGAACAGCCGCGCCTGGCCATCGGTCACGCGCTCGCGCAGTTCGGCGAACACCTGCTCCTCGGCCCGTGCGATGTCTTCGCGGCGGGTATCACTGAGCACAAAGAAGTCGAACCGGTCGAGCTGGCCGGTGGCGGCCACCGACTCGTAGATCGCCTGCAGGCCGGCCAGCAGCCGGCGCGGGTCTTCGTTGTAGGTCGGCATCAGCAGCGCGGTGCGGCTGTGCACCGCCGGCAGCGGCTTGTCCGGGTCGATGCCGAGGCGGTAACCCCGGTCGAACACGGCAGTCAGGAAGCCGGCCACTGCACTGGCGAAAGACAGCGCGATCCAGGCAAACAGGCCGACAAACAGGACCAGCAGGCAGGCTTCGAGCACGCTGATGCCATTGGCCGACAGCACCCGCCACATCATCCGGGTGGCGATGGCGGTCATCGCCAGCGTGCCGCCGAAGATGTAGAACCGGCGCAGGCCGATCAGTCGCGGCGAGGTGCGGTGGCGGCGAACCTTCAGTTGGCCTTCGCGCAGGGTCTGCTCGGGCATCTGCAACGGCGATTCGGCCGGCAGCAGCGTCCAGCCGGCATCACGCCGGGACGTATCTGCTTCCGCATGGATGGTCTGCCCCCCCATTGCCGCCTACTCCGCGCAGTCGGCACGGCCGGCCATCCCGGCCGGGCTGCATGCACCAAGGTTCCCGGCGCGCTTTCCCGGCGCCCGCACTTGTCCTGGCTGCGTCGGCCTCACGCCACGCAGTCGCTGTCTGTCACTACCGGAACCCACACGATCTCCAACGGGGCGGAATCGAAAATGCGGCTCAGTCTAGGGCGCCGGATGTAAGCCGAGTGCGAAGGTCTACGCCGGGATTTATCCCCATTCAGCAAACAGCAGGCGAGTGCCGGGGCGTGGGTACGGATGTCACTTGGTCGCCCCAGGTACTGGATCGTAACAAACGCGAACGGTTATCATTTCATTAACCAGGCAGGTCACCGTCTTCCGCACGGCCGAGACCCACCCAGCTGCGCCGGTTCGAGCCGCGCGCCCAACGACCCATGGAAGGGGGGCCTGCCTGCTTGTCTGCTTGCGCCCGTTGCTTCCATCCGGTCCCCCTCATCCGATGGAAGCCGTCATGTCCCAGCTGTTCCGTTCCCGTTCCGCGCGCCTGCCGCGCACCCGCCTGGCCAGTGCCCTGGCCACCGCCTGCCTGCTGGCCCTGCCCGGCCTGGCCGCCGCCGAGGCCAGCGCCGATGCCTCCACCAAGGATCTGGATACCGTGGTGGTCACCGCCTCGGGCAACCAGCAATGGATCAAGGATGCGCCGGCCAGCATCAGCGTGATCAGCCGCGAGGACATCGAGCGCCAGCCGGTGCACGACCTGGCCACCCTGCTCAGCCGCGTGCCGGGCGTGACCGGTGGCCTCAGTGCGGTCGGCGAGCAGTCCAAGATCAAGCTGCGCGGCATGCCGTCCAATTACACGCTGGTGCTGGTGGACGGCAAGCGCATGGGCAGCTCGGCCTCGACCAACTACCGCCCCGACCTCGGCCGCCAGGATCTGAACTGGATCTCGCCCGACCAGATCGAGCGCATCGAAGTGGTGCGCGGACCGATGTCGTCGCTGTACGGCTCCGACGCCATGGGCGGCGTGATCAACATCATCACCCGGCGCATCGGCGATGACTGGAGCGGCAGCGCAACGCACAGCTATACCCGCCCCGGCGATGACAAGCGCGGTGATACCCAGCAGATCGGTGCGACCTTCTCCGGCCCGCTCGGCGAACGCTTCGGCCTGCGTATCGGTGCCAACAGCATGCGCCGCGACTCGGACCGCTCCAACGGCGGTGTCTACGGCAACGCCTACGCCGGCGAGAAGGACCGCAACGTCGACGCGCTGCTGCAGTGGAAGCTCAGCGATGCGCAGGAACTGTCGCTGGAAGCCGGCCATGGCGTGCAGCAGGCCTTCATCGATGCCTCTCTGGAGAAGCAGGACGAAGGCGCCTGGGGTGCCAGCGAACTCAAGCGCAGTTCGCTGGCGCTCAACCACGACGGCAAGTGGAGCTTCGGCAACTCGAAGATCAGTGCGTACTGGACCGAGTACAAGAACGACATCGGTGCCACAGGCCGCTCCGAAGCCACCGATACGATCATCGAGGGCAGCCTGACCACGCCCTTCACCCTGGGGGTTGAACACCAGTTCGCCGTGGGCGGCCAATGGAAGCGCCAGGAACTGACCAACACCGACACCATCGGCCGCGCGCCGATCGACTATGCCGGCAATGCCGTCAGCGGCTCCGATCTGGAAGTGGATACCTGGGCCCTGTTCGTCGAAGACGAACTGAAGCTGCACCGCACCTTGGCGCTGACCCTCGGCGCACGTCTGGATCACCATGAGAAGTTCGGCGGCCACGTCAGCCCGCGTGCCTACCTGGTCTGGCATCCGGCCGAGCAATGGACCATCCGCGGTGGCGTTTCCAAAGGCTTCCGCGCACCCAGCCTGACCGAGAATTCGGCCACCGCCGCCACCCAGTCCGGCGGCCGAGGCTGCACCTCGCTGATCCCGCTGGGCTATACCCGCGGCGGCTGCTACATGGCCGGCAACCCGGACCTGGACCCGGAAACCAGCACCAACCGCGAGATCGGCATCAGCTTCGACAACGACCTGGTCGATGCGGGCCTGACCTACTTCCATACCGACTTCAGGAACAAGATCGAGTACGCACCGCTGGGCAGGTTCAACGGCATCTGGTGGACGCGCATGAGCAACGTGCAGCGCGCACGCACCAGCGGCATGGAAGGCAACCTCAATTTCCGCTTCGGCGAGCACTGGCGCTGGCGCACCTCGGCGACCTGGATGAAGGAAGCCAAGAACCTGACCACCGGCCGCAACCTGATCGATACTCCGGAATTCTCTGGCTATTCGTCGCTGGACTGGACGCCCAGTACGGTGTTTTCCAGCAGCCTGTCGGCGCAGTACACCGGCAAGCAGACCGGCACGGCGACGACCTTCCTCAAGGCCTACACGTTGTATGACCTGACCGCGGCCTGGAACGTCAACGAGGTACTGACCCTGCGTGGCGGCGTCAGCAACCTGGCCGACAAGAAGCTGTATGCCGAAGGCTCCACCGACTACTTCGTGGCCGGGCGCAGCTACTTCATGAGCATGACCGCGCGGTTCTGACCGGCGGCGCGCGCCGCGATCGCGCTGGCAGCACGCCAGCGCGATCGGCGGTGTTGCGGATTACTCGCTTTCCAGCGCGGCCGCGGCCGCGTTCTGTGTAGCGGCCGTGCGTGCACGGTCCATCGCTACCGCCAGTTGCTGGCGTGCGAGCAGTTGTTGAGCCTGCACCACTTCAGGTGTCGGCAGGAGCACCGGTCCCGGTGCGTTTTCCGGTGTAGCAGGTGTGGTCATGCAACCTCCATGGACATCCCGCCGCCACCCGGGTTCAGCTGGGGCAGCAGCGGAACTGCGCACCCTATCCTAAAAACAAGGCGGATGGGTGACGGTGCGGCGCCCCGCCGCACCACAAGGAACAAGGCGGGCGTCACATTTTTGACGCCGAAGCTTGGATCCTGAATAGGACTTGTCCTATCATGAAAACGTTTTCCAACAGGGATGTTTCCCATGAATACCACTGACCTGTCCCAGTTCAGCCCGAAGTGGCAGTTCCGCTTCAACTTCTTCCGCCAGCACGGCGCCCCCAAGAATCCCGGCTTCAAGCAGGCCTGGAAGGCGCTGTCCTTCGGTGACCGCCTGAAGATCAACCTGAACTTCTTTGCGTTGTTCTTCGGCGCCATCTACCTGTTGATCCTGGGCATGTGGCGCAAGGCACTGGTGTTGATCGGCATCAACATCGTGCTCGCCATCATCACCATGTTCCTTCCGGACGTGGTGGGGCGCATGCTGTTCATCGCCATGAACCTGCTCGTCGCCTCCAGCACCAACTACAGCTACTACCTGGAGAAGGTGGAAGGACGCACCAGCTGGAACCCGTTTGAAGGCATGTTCTGAGCCCTCAGAACTGCGCAGGGATGCGCGGCAAGGATGCAATCGACGCCCGGCCCCCGCCGGGCGTCTTCGTTTGCGGGATCAGGCCGCGCGGCGAGCCGTGGCCACCGGCTCGGCCTGCAGGCGGAAGCGCGAGACCGCCACCGCCAGCTGCTCGGCCTGTTCTTCCATCGCACGCGCGGCGGCACTGGCTTCCTCCACCAGCGCGGCGTTCTGCTGGGTGGTCTCGTCCATCTGCACCACGGTCTGGTTGACCTGCTCGATGCCCGCCGACTGCTCGCGAGAGGCCGCCGAGATCTCGGCCATGATCTCGTTCACTCGACCGACCTGGCCGACGATTTCCTGCATGGTGCGGCCCGCGCCGTGCACCAGCTGCGCACCGGCACCGACCTGCGCCACCGAGGCGTCGATCAGCTCCTTGATCTCCTTCGCCGCACCTGCCGAGCGCTGGGCCAGCGCGCGCACTTCGCTGGCGACCACGGCGAATCCACGCCCCTGTTCGCCGGCACGCGCCGCTTCCACCGCCGCGTTCAGCGCCAGGATGTTGGTCTGGAACGCGATGCCGTCGATCACCGAAATGATCTCCGCAATGCGCTGCGACGAGGCCTCGATCTGCTCCATGGTCTGCACCACCTGGCTGACCACCTGCCCGCCTTCGCTGGCCACACCCGCTGCGGAGCCGGCCAGGGTGTTGGCCTGCAGCGCGTGGTCGGCATTCTGGCGCACCGTGGAGGTCAGCTCCTCCATCGAGGCCGCGGTCTCTTCCAGGTTCGCTGCCTGCTGCTCGGTACGGCGCGACAGGTCACTGTTGCCCGCGGCAATCTCACCCGCCGCCAGGCGGATGCTGGCCGCCGACTGCTGGATCTGGCCGACGATCTGGGTCAGCTGCTGCACGGTGCTGTTGGCATCGTCGCGCATCACCGCGAACACACCGTGGAAGTCGCCGTGCATGCGCGCGCTGAGATCGCCTGCGGCGATCGCGCGCAGCAGCGTCGACAGCTCGGCCAGGTTGTGGTCGCTGACCTGCATCATGGTGTTGAGGGTTTCCACCATGCGGCGGAAGTCGTGGTCGAAGCGCAGCGTGTCGCCGCGCACCGCGAAGTCGCCGGCGGCGGCGGCGGCGGCCAGCTGCTGGATCTGATCGTTGATCGCCGCCAGGTTGCTCTTGGTGGTGGCCATCGCAGCGGTGAACACCGCCTTCTCGCCCGGCAGCGCTTCCATGTCCACGCTCAGGTCACCGACCGCATAACGCTGCATCACGTCGACCAGACGCTGGGTGACGGCGTTGCTGGAGGCCACCAGCTGGTTGCTGTCGGCCACCATCCGGCCGTACTCGCCCGGGAACGCCGCGGCGTCCATGCGGTAGCTGATTTCGCCGGCGTCATGGCGACGCGCCATCTCCGCCTGCGCCGCCATCACCGACTGCAGCTGACCCCGCATGCCCTGCATCGCATCCAGCAGGCGGCCCACTTCGTCGTTGCTGCGTGCCGGCAGGGTGCTGTCCAGCTTGCCTGCGGCGACGTCGCCGGCCACACGCACGGCTTCGGCCAGTGGGCGGATCGCCAACCGGCGCAGCAGCACATAGACACCCACACTCAGCGTCAGCGCGGCTACCACGCCAACCAGCAGGGTCAGCCACAGCAGCTGGCGCGCCTCGGCCACGATCACCGCGTGTGGCATCACCACGCCCAGCGCGAAGCGCTGCGGCGCATCGCCCACGCGCAGCGGCACGTACACGCGCACATTGCCTGCCGCATCCGGAGTGAAGTCTTCGAACCGGCGGTCGGCGGCGATGTCGGCCAGCATGCTGCGGGTCAATGCGTCGTTGCGCGGCTTGCCGATCTCGGCGGCGTTCGCCGACGCCAGCACCACGCCGTTCGGCGAGAGCAGTTCAACGCGCCCGGCGCCCATCGGCTTCAGCGTGGCCAGGTGCTTCTGCAGCGCCGCCAGCGAGAAGTCCACGGTAAACACACCGAGGAACGTGCCGTTTTCGATGATCGGCGTGCTCAGCGTGCTCATCAGCACCTGCTGGCCGGCGATGTCGTAGGCATAAGGTTCACTGACCTTGGGCAGCTTGTCGCGGCTGGGCACCACGTACCAGTCGGCCGAGCCGTCAGCGGCTTCGGTGTAGTCGGTCATGGTCGACTGCTGTGGCTTGCCGTCATGCCAGGCCCAGTAGCTCATGTAGCGGCCACTGGCATCGTGCATCTCGGCATTGGCGAACTCGGCATCCTTGCCATCGAAGGCGTCGGCTTCCCACATGGTGCTCTTGCCCAGCCATTCTGGATGGCTGCGCAGCTGCTCGCCCAGCACGGCCGCCAGGCTGGCGCGATCAGGCGCGTCACCCCGCGCACGCTGGGCGAGCACGGCCTCGACCATGGCGTCGTTGCTTGCAAAGGCGGTGCCCAGATCCGCCGCGACCTGGCGGGCTTCGGCGGTGGCTTCGCTGGCCATGGTCTGGCGCGAGGCATCGATCAGGCTGGCGCTGGCCTGGCGGTAGATCAGGAACGCGGTCAGGCCGAAGCACAGCAGCGCGATCGCAGCGGTGCCCAGCATCAGCTTGTGGGCGATGCTGCCCGGGCGGCGGGCAGCGGCGGAACGGGGAGAATGCATGGAAGGGTCCGCAAGGCAGTTCAGGACGACCGGCACCGCGAGGGCACCGCGCAGGTGCGCGATCCGTCGCGCAGGCCACCGGCCGCCGGGACCCGCCCGGCGCAGGAAGCGCACCGGGTTAGCGGCCGCCTGCGAACGAGGTTGAGGCGCTCCGCCTGCACATTCCTGAATCTGCTCAGGGTCGGGTCAGGAACCCGCCCCGTTCCGTCCTATTCGGCAACCCGATCCTTGATCCACTGCGCCCGAGGCAACACCTCGATGCTGCCAGCCGCGTACTGCTGCAGCACGTCGTCCGGGCCGAAGCGCGGCTGCCAGCCCAGTGTGCTGCGCATCAGTGCACTGTCGTAGACGCGGTCGATGCTCAACGGCAGCGGCCAGCCGCGGCGCTCGAACTCGGCCAGCAGCAGCGGGGCGCGGCGGGCCAGCACCCGGCGGGGCTGGGTCGCCAGTTCCAGGCAATCCTCGCGCAGGAACGGTGTCGGTGCGCAGGCAATATAGCGTGCGAAGGCAGCGCCCTCATCGTGCAGCAGCGCGGCATGTGCACTGGCCACGTCGCGCGCGTCGATGCCGCGGTGCAGGCGGAACATCGCCATCCGCTCCGGTGGCTCGGGGAAGCAGCGGGCCATGCGCAGCACGCGCACGCTGAAGCCCGGTGCCGCAGCGGCTTCGGCCAACGCCTCTGCCTGCAGCTTGCTGCGATGGTAGATCGTGCGCGGCAACGGCTCGGTATCTTCATCGATCCAGCGGCATCCGCCCGCCACTACCGCATGGCCATACAGCGCCGTGGTGCTGGTCAGCACGAAGCGGCGTGCACCGGCCTCGCGGGCAGCCTGCAACAGGTGTGCGGTCGCTTCCACATTGATCTGCTGGAATACCGCATCCGGCACCAGGCCGACATGAGGTGCGTGCAGGGCGGCGGTATGGATCACCGCATCGACCCCCTGCACCGCCCGCGTCACGGCCTGACGATCGGTGACATCGGCAATGATGCGGGTGGTGGCAAATGGGCTGCGATCCAGCCCCACCACTTCGTGGGCCGCCGCCAGCGCGCCGAAGATCGCACGCCCGATCCGCCCGGAACTGCCGGTCAACAGAATCTTCATTGAGTCCATTCACTCGAAGCGCCCGGGAACTACCGGGATGCTTCGATTCTAGGCACGCTGCATGTCGTCTGCGATAGGGCGCGGTTGCAATTGTGCGTTCATTTTGGCGATGCCGATCGGGCCAGCAGCTGCCGGGCGACGAACAGCGGATCGTCACCGCCTGCCGCATCAGGCGTGACCCCGGTACGTTCCCAGTTGGTTCCGGTACGAAGGTTGATCGGCTGCCGGTCGGGAATACTGATCTGATAGCCATCCGGCAGCAGCACAGGATCATCGAACATATGTGCCGCGCCGCCACTTCGACTCCCAACGACACGTGCCCGCCCCTGCGCCTGCAGCGAGTACGCGACGAATTCGGCGGCCGAGCCGGTGCGGCGGTCGATCAGCACCACCAGCGGCCTCAGGTACAGCCCCAGGCTCGCCGGTGGCAACGGTACCGGACTGCGTTGGCCACGTTGTTGCAGTGACTGCACCTGGGTGATCTCCGCCGCCAGCAGGGTCCGCACCAGCAGGTCCGCACTGCCGTCATCACCCCCCCCGTTCTGGCGCAGATCGAGCACCAGCCCATCGGTGTCGGCCAGCAGGGTGAAGGCCGCGGCCAGCTTCGGCCGGGCCAGATCGAGCGGATAGAAGGTGCTCAGGCGCAGGTAGCCGATGTTGCCTTCCAGCACCCGCACCTCGCGCACGCCCGCACCATTGCTGCGTGCATCCGCGCGCCAGGCCATCAGCCAGTCATCCTGGCCGGCGCTGGCATCCACCCGCTCGACATGGAAGTGGCCATCGAACACGTCCAGGTCCTGGTTCAGGCGTGCGCTGAACGCCTTGGGGTCCGCGCAGCTGTCCGCATAGCGCTGCTGGGCGGACCAGCCACGCACCACCTCGGCAATGCGCGCGCCTTCGGCCACGTCCAGGTACCGCGCCTGTATCGCCGTGGCCGCCGCCTGCAGCACCGCGTCCTGGGCCGGGCAGGACGCCGCCAGCAGCGCGCCCAGCATCCACGAAACCACCATGACCGCACTCCACGTTGATGATATGTAAGTGCTTATATATCATCGCCCCCATGGATCTCCAACATGCCTCCCTGGGAACGCTGCTGCGGGCCCTGCTCGACCAGCTCGACCCGGCGGTCGAGCAGGCCTACCGCGACCTGAAGCTGGACTACCGGCCGCGCTACACCCCGGTGCTGCGCACGCTGATGGCACAGGGCCCCTGCCGCATCAAGGACCTCGCACTGGCCTGCGGGCTCAGCCATTCGGCACTCAGCCAGACGGTTTCAGCGATGGTGCGCGACGGTTGGCTGCACGCTGCGGTCGGTGAAGACAGCCGTGAGCGCATCCTGCAGTTGAGCCCGCGCGCACTGCAGGCGCTGCCGGCGCTGCAGACGCAGTGGCAGGCCACGGCTCGCGCGGCGCGCAGCCTCGATGCCGATCTTGGACAGTCGTTGGAGCAGGTGCTGCGCGACGCACTGCAGGCACTTGAGCAGCGGCCGTTCGCGCAGCGACTGCGCGACACACCCCAGCGCTGAGGCACCTACTGTTCGGCTGCCATCTCGATTTCACTGAGGAAGGTCCAGCTGCCATTGGCCAACCGCAGCTCGAGCGTGCGGCACTGCGCGGCCAGCGGCGCGGCATTGCCCAGCACGTATTCCTCTTCGGTCGAACCGCTCAGCCCGGCCTGGGTGAATGGCGCCGACAGCACGCCGATGCGGGTTGCGGCAGAGCCCGGCTCAGCGCACATCACCTCCACCGACGTCGGCGTGACGATGCCCCAGGCCAGGCGGGTCATCGTGTGCAGGCCGATCCAGTCCACCCGCCGGCGCTGGCCGAGGTCGATGGTGATGCTGACATTGCCGTGCACGCCCACCCAGCCGGCATCCATCGGGTTGCGCGGATCCCCCACCCGGCGATCGAACAGTTCATGCCCGGTGCTGTCGGGATAGTTTGCGCCCGGCGCCGTGCTGTAGCTGTAGGTGGTCTGCACCGGATCGACACTGTAGGACGCACCGAGGCCATACAACCCGCGATAGGTGTTCATCATCCGCGGCGATTCGCCATAGCCCTGGCCGGGGCCGACCACCTCGGACATGTGGTACTGGTTGAGCCAGGCAACGCGCTTGCCGGCCGAACGCGCACTCCACAACTGCTGGTTGATGCGCTGCACCGACGCGGAGCGATAGGCACCGGACAGCCCGTTGCCGGTTTCCAGGAACAAGGGGCTGCCATGGTTGAACAGTTCGATGTCGGCCCACAGGCCGCTGGCACCCAGCGCCGCCGACAGCGCCTCGTAGTACGCCTCGGTGGAATGACCCGCGCGATCCCACTGGAACAATCGGGCATGCGAGGCAGCACCGATGCCGTCCTGCCAGATCTGCACGTCCACGCCGGTGGCTGTACGGAACTGTGCAGCAGCCCGGCCCACGCTGGCCGGATCCACGCTGGATGACGCCAGGTAGGGTGCCACCATCACCGGCCGCGAGGGTGTACTGCCTTTGAGCGCCGTCACGATCGCGCGATAGAACGACGCGCGATCAATCGGCACCTGTGCCGGCTCGTCGGTGATGTACCAGCCGGCGAACGCCGGATGCGATCCGTACTGCTGGCCAAGCTGCGCCAGCGACTGCGCCGCATCCTGTGCCACGGCCGTTGCATTCTGGCCCTGCCAGAAGGTGGCGCACTGCCCCGAACTGTAGGTGGTGCCCACCACGACCTTCATGCCGCGCGCGGCTGCCGCATCGAGCACGGTGCCGAGCTTGCCGGGAAAGCCGGCAATCCATTCGAAATCCTGCACACCGCTGGCGCATCCCACGCCGGCACGGGTGGCACGCACCTGACCGAGGATGATCGTGTCGTTGCCGAGGTCCTGCAGCTCATCCAGGAACAGCGGCAATTGCGCGGCTGGCAGCTGTTCGTCGGTGGCCGAATAGCCGACGTGAACAAAGCTGCCGGACAACAGGGGGCTGGCTGCATGGACGGGGGCGATACAGGCCAGCAATGCGATCACTCCAATCCTGTTCATGTTCTACGTCCCTGTGGTGGCCAGGCGAGTGGCGTTGTCGCGCATCCTATCAACAGCGGCGGTGACCTCGGTTGAGCGAAAGCGCTTGCGGGTTGCGCCACCCGCCTGAATGGCTGCGCCATCAGCCCCGTGCGCAGGGCGCGTGAAAGCTGTGGCGAAGATGGCGACCTGGACTTAGCGTGCGATGGCCAAGCATGGATGCTGTCGTCTACGAAGGCGGCGTCCACACTGCAGGAGATTTCACATGACTGAGCAGAACCCGCGCAGCTCCAACCGGGGCTTCGCATCAATGGACCAGGACAAGCAGCGCGCGATCGCTGCCAAGGGCGGGCGTGCCGCACATGCCTCCGGCAATGCGCATGAATTCAGTCCGGCCGAAGCACGTGTCGCAGGCCGCAAGGGCGGCGAGGCGATCAGCCGCAACCGCCAGCATATGGCCACGATTGGTCGTGAAGGTGGGCACGCTCGCCACGCCAATGCGCGCCAGCAGCAACAGCAGCAACAGCAGCCACACGAGATCGAACGCACGGCAGAGGGCCCGCAACGCCAGCAGGGCTGAACGCTGCGCGTCAGGCCGGTGCGCGCTGGCGATACAGACCCAGCGCAGCAAGCAGGACCAGCGCACCGGCCACAGCCATCGCCCAGCCGAAACCACTGGCCATCGCACTGCGATACCACGCCAGTGTCTGCGGCGTGGCGTGCATCGAGCTTGGTTGCAGGATCAGTTCGCGCGCCTGTGCCACCAGCCCCCGCTGCCCGGCCGCCTGCGCGGAAACGGCGAAGTGCTGCACGGCGCGCTGGCCCATCAAGCTGCCCAGCAGCGCGATGCCCAGGCTCATGCCTGCCTGGCGTAACGCGTTCATCGTGGCTGAGGCGATACCCGCGCGCTCGACCGGCGCGCTGGCCATGACCGCCATGCCGGTTGCCGGCACTGCCAGCCCCATGCCAATGCCGAGCAGCACCAGCACAGCGCTGGCAAAAGCACGCGACGTAGCCGGTTCGAACGTGGCCATCGCGCACAGCGCTATTCCCGCCAGGGCGTAGCCCAGCACCAGCGCGGCATGCAGCCCGAGGTGGGCGACCAGACGACCGAACAACAGCGAGACGACCCCCATCAACAGGAACTGCGGAGCCAGCTGGGAGCCGGCCTGCGCAGCGCTGTGGCCCTGCGCCTGCTGGAAGAACAGCGACAGGAAGAACAGGCTGGCATAGGCAGTGAAGCCCAGCACGAACGATGCCAGGTTGAACATGCCGAAGCGGCGGTCGGCAAACAGGTCCAGCGGCAGCAATGGGCGTACAACCCGGCGTTCAACGATGCCGAACAGGATCAGTCCGGCGGCTGCGACGCCCAGCGCCAGCAGGGTCACCGGCGCCAGCAGGCCATGCTCGCCGATCGCGATCAGGCCATAGCTCAGCGCACCCAGCGCGACGATGCTGAGCAGCTGCCCGGCGGGGTCCAGTGCGGCGTGCTGCGGATGCCGCCGCTCCGGAATTCCCCAGACGCCCAGCGCCAGCGCGAGCAGGCCCAACGGCAGGTTGATCAGGAAGATGCTGGGCCATCCGGCGCGCTGCACGAGCACGCCGCCCAGCAGCGGGCCAAGCACCAGGGCCAGCGCACTGAACGCGGACCAGCCACCGATCGCACGTGCACGTTGGCGCGCATCGGGAAACGCATGGCTGAGGATCGGCATTGCGGCGGGAATCAACAATGCGCCCGCGATGCCCTGCACTGCGCGCCCGGCCACCAGGGTTCCAAGATTGCCGGCACAAGCGCACAGCAGGGACCCCAGCGTGAAGGTGGCGACGCTGAGCAGCCACATCCGCCGATGACCGTAGCGATCCCCAAGCGGCCCCGCCGACAGCATCAACGCCGACAACGCGATCGCGTAGGCGTTGATCACCCATTGCAGGCCGGCCATGTCGGTGTGCAACGCCTGCTGCAGGGTCGGCAGGGCGACGTTGACGATGCTGATGTCCAGCGAGGCGAGGAATGTGCCGAGGTAGGCGGCCAACACCAGGGCCGGACGTTGGAAACGCTGCATGTGTGGATCCCGGGGGAGGACGTGCGCGCATCGTAGCCACTGACTGACCGTCGGTCAATGACCGGCGGTCAGTCAATACCGAAGGACAGCTAGAATGGCCACCGTCGCACCCGGACCTTGCCCACCATGCAGACCCCAGCTGTCGCCAGGCCTCGCACCAAGCCTGCGGAAACCCGCCAGGAAGAACTGATGGACGCCGCGCAGGCACTGTTCCTGTCAAAGGGAGTGGACGCCACCACCATCAGCGACATCGTCGCCGCGGCTGATGTGGCCAAGGGCACCTTCTATACCTACTTCGCCTCGCGCACCGAGATCCTGCAGGCGCTGGCGCAGCGCTACACGCGGCAGTTTATGGAAGCGGTCGACCAGGCCGTGCAGCAGCACCCCCTCGGCGATGGCGTAGCACGCCTGCGCGCCTGGATCCGCGCCAACATCGAACTTTACGTGCGCACCCATGCACTGCACGACGTGGTGTACGCCAACCATCATCACCACCAGCGCGGCAACGCCGAACGCAATGCGATCCAGCAGCAGCTGCTGGGCATCCTCGAAGCGGGCAATGCCGCCGGTCTGTGGCAGCTTCCGGCGCCGCAGGTTACCGCCTCGTTGATCTACGCCGGCGTGCACGGCGCTACCGACGACCTGATCGCCACACCGGCACAGGATGCCGATGCGTTCATCGAAGCCGTGCAGGCCGATTGCCTGCGCATGGTCGGCGTGCCACCGGCCGGTGCCAAGCGGCGCTGACGAACCGTCTGTCGCTCAGGTATGGGCGAGGATGTTCAACAACCGCCCGAACGGGTCACGGACGAAGAAGCGACGCACGCCCCAGGGCTCATCGGCCGGGCCATATTCCAGCGGGATGCCGGCCGCGCGCATGCGCTTCAGTACCTGCTGCAGATTGTCCACTTCGATCGACAGATCCGGCACTGCGGTGCCGGACCCCCCTTCACTGGCAAAGCTGACCTGCGCCAGCGCGCTGCCCTCGCCGCCGTGGGTGACGATCCAGCCGTGGTCCATCACCACCGGCATGCCCAGCAGCTCGCCATAGAACACTGCGGCACGCGCAGGATCAGGCGTGGCGATGTTGGCGACGACACGTTTGACGGCCATGTGCAGCGGCTCCGATGCGATTCCCCATCCTCGCCGCTGCGTGCATGGCCTGCAAGCGGGCTGCGCTGAAACAGAAGAGCCCCGTCGGTGACGGGGCTCGTCATCAGTCCTGCATTGCCACTGCTTACACAGCGCCGCAGCGATCCATGACGCAACGATCGTATTCGTACTGGCATTCCATCGCATCACCGCCACCGGACAAACAGGCCTGGTAAGCCTTCCAACAGGGAAGATCGCATGGCGGAATCGGCCCGGCCACAGCAACCGAACCGCTGCAGGCCAAGGCGAACACGGCACCTACGATCATTTTCCTGAAAGTACGCATCGACATCACTCCTTGATAAGCCTGGTGAGCCCAGGCCGGGCCACGGTAGCGGGGTTTCCCGGAGATGGAGTGAACACGCGCGCCACGAAACATTAACCTGTTCATTAAATTTCCTTCACACCACTGGGGGTGATCGGCGCGCTGCGGGGTTAACGGCCTTGTTGTCCGTCAATCAAGGAAGTTGTCCGATGAATCACCCGCTGCACGGCCGTTCGTCCCGCTCCCGTTCTCCGATGCACAGCCGCCTCGCACTGGCGGTCACCAGCACATTGCTGCTTGCCAGCACGTTGCCCGCCATGGCCAACGACTCATTCGAGGTCTGGCAACAACAGCGCCAACTGCAGGCGGCGTGGGCACAACCGGCCACTGCGGCGATCCCGTCCGCAACCACCCCGTTGCCGATTGCAGCCCCCGCAGCGGCGGCCAGCAGCACGACGACCCTCGGCAATCCGGGCGATCCAGCCAGCTGGCGTACGGACGAATTCAATGCCGACTGGGGCCTGGCCGCGACCAACGCGGACCACGCCTATGCGCGGGGCCTGACCGGTACCGGCATCCGCCTGGGTGTGTTCGACAGCGGCACCGGCCTGGACCATCCGGAGTTCGCCGGGAAGAACCATCGCAGCCTCCGTCTGGCCGATGTGTTGGCCGATGGCAGCCTGTGCGGAAGCGAGGTACTTGCCGGCCCGGATGCCTGCTTCACCAGTGACGGCAATCAGGTCGCCATCGATTACACCCTCATTGATCCGGCCTACAGGGACCTGCTCAATCGCAACGGCTACTTCGAGGGCCCGGGCTACAACGTGCACGGCACCCACGTATCCGGAACCATCGCCGCCAACCGCGACGGCAACGGAATGCACGGCGTCGCGTTCGGGGCGGACCTCACCGTGGCCCGCCTGTTTGCCAACAGCGTGAACTACCTGACCGTCGTCGAGCGCAATGGCGGACTGTATCTGGACAGTAAATCGGTTGCCGGGCTGGGAGCCTCCGACTCGATCTTCCCGCAGCTATACGCACAGCTCAACGAACAGCACGTCCGCGCAGTCAACCACAGTTGGGGCCTGACCAACGAACCGGACACTGCCGAGAAGCTCGACTTCTATCTGTCGCATCCGGATCTTGCGGACAGCCTCGGCGCGATAGCAGAAGGCTCACGTACCCGCGGCCTGATCCAGGTATGGGCTGCGGGAAACACCGACTCGGTCAATCCCTCGCCAGAGCAGGCGCCGATCGCGGGCATGTATGCATCGATGCCACGCGAATTCACTGACGTCGAGCCGTACTGGTTGGCCGTAGTCAACGTCAACCAGGCGCTGGAGCTGAGCAATCGCTCGATGCGCTGCGGCCTGGCCGCGAACTGGTGCCTGGCCGCACCTGGTTCGAACATCAATTCGACCGTCTATGGCGAAGATTCGGTCATCGATGCCAGCCCCCGCGAGGACAATGGGAATGTGATCCTCGAGGTCTCCGGCCAGGCCCCAACGTATGCCTACGGGAACCTGAGCGGCACCTCGATGGCCGCACCGCACGTCACCGGTGCACTGGGCCTGTTGTTCGAACGCTTCCCTTATCTGGACAGCGCCCAGGTGCGCGACGTACTGCTGACCACCGCGCGCGATCTTGGCGCGCCGGGCATCGATGATGTCTATGGCTGGGGCCTGATGGACCTGCGCAAGGCCATCGAAGGCTACGGCTCGCTGCGCGTGGATACCAACGTGGTGATGAACCAGAAGGCCGGTGGCCTGAAGGTCTGGGAAGGCGATGCCTGGGACGACTGGACCAACGACATCGGTGGCCCCGGCAAGCTGACCAAGTCCGGCATTGGCTGGCTGCGCCTGAGCGGTGACAACACTTTCAACGGCGCGGTACTGCAGGACGGTACGCTGGAATTGAATGGCGCCAACACGCTCACGTCTGCGGTCGAGGTCCAGGGTGGCCAGTTCCTGCTCAATGGCAGCCTGGTCTCCACCGCGCTGAACACCACCGGGGGCGTGAGCACGGTCAGCAGCAGCGGCCTGCTGAAGGACAGCAACCTGACCGTCAACGGTGGCGTGGTGTCCTTCAACGGCACGCAGACCGGCGGCACCACCACGGTCGGTGCCAACGGCCTGCTGAAGGGTGTCGGTACGCTCGGCAGCACCCACGTCGACGGCATCATCGCGCCCGGCAATTCGATCGGCACGCTGACCATCAACGGCAACTACGTACAGGGTGCAACCGGCGTCTATGCTGCCGAACTTGCTCCGGGCGGGCGCAGTGACCAGCTGCACGTGACCGGCACCGCCACCCTCGGCGGCACCCTGATCGCACTGCCGGAGCCGGGTACCTACTACCTCGGCGAGCAGTTCAATTTCATCCGCGCCGACGGCGGTGTCAGCGGCCAGTTCGCGAAAACCGACTTCAGCGCGTTCTCGCCGTTCCTGCAGTTCAGCCTGGCTTACGGTGCCAATGGCACCCGCATCGACGTGGTCCGTGGTGCGTCGCTCGCCAGTGCCGCCGCCACGCCGAACCAGCGTGCGGCCGCGGCGGTGGCCGATGGACTGGCGATCAACCAGGGCCTGCCCAAGCCGCTGACCCAACTGTTCCCGCAACAGGTCGGTGGCGTGCTCGATGGCCTCAGCGGCGAGCTGCATCCGGCCACGGCACTGGCCCTGGTCGAGGGCAGCCGCCATGTGCGCGATGCCGCACTGTCACGCCGTGCCGGTGCAGCCGCACCGGGATCCGATACGGGTGATGCCACCGGTGCCTGGGTGCAGGCGCTGGGCGGCAACAGCAAGCTGGATGGCAACAGCAACACCGCGCGCACTGACGCCAACAGCAATGGCCTGCTGGTCGGCATCGACCGCGAGTTCGGTGGCTGGCAGATCGGCGTGCTGGCCGGTACCGGCCGCACCGACGTGAAGCAGCAGGAGCGTCGTGCCAAGTCGAAGATCGACAACACGCACTTCGGCGCCTACGCCAGCCACACCTGGGGCGGGTTCGGCCTGCGCGGTGGCGTGGCATGGAGCCGCAATGAAGTGAAGAGCACGCGTGATGTTGCCTTCGCAGGCTTCAGCGACAGCCTGAGCGCGCGCTACAACGCACATACACGCCAGGCCTTCATCGAAGCGGGCTACCGGTTCGGCAATGCGGAAGGTGGGCTGGAGCCGTACCTGCAGGTCGCCCGCGTGGAAGTGGACCTGAAGCAGATCAACGAGCGTGGCGGCGCGGCGGCACTGCACGGCAAGGTGGACGACACCGGCACCACCATCGCCACCGCTGGTCTCCGCTTCGACAAGGGTCTGAAGGCATCGTTCCAGCAGGACAGCTGGTTGCACCTGCGTGGCGGTGTCGGCTACCGCCGTGCCTCCGGCGACCGCAGCCAGGTGGCCAACCTCGCCTTCGCCAACAGCAGCACCACGTTCGCGGTCGAGGGTGCTCCGATTGCCGACAACGCCGTCGTGGCCGAGCTGGGCCTGGCGGCGTGGCTGACCCCGCGGCAGCAGCTGGAGCTGGGCTACAGCGGTCAGTTCGGCAGTGAAAGCCGCGACCATGGCGCCACTGCACGCTGGTCCGTCCGCTTCTAAACACGTGTTCTCTTGACGGGTTGGGGCGGCCTCGCGGTCGCCCCTTTTTTTGCCCGCCATCCAGCGCTATGTGCGGTGCCGCAGCGCGGCGGTACCTGCCAGGCTGGCAAGTGGCAGCAGCAACCCGTAGGCCACCAGCGGCCACACGGTATCGCCGGGCAGCACCAGGGTAACCAGCGTGCCGATGCCTGCCACGATCAGGCTCTGCATCGCGTAGTACAGAGCCACCGCCGTACCCGACGCATCGGCGAAATCACGCAGCGCGCCGCTTGCGGCCACCGAAACCACCATCACCAGCCCCACCGCGATGCCCCACATGGGCAGCACCACCGCGATGAACGAGGGGGGCCACGCTGCGGCCAACGCCATCAGCAGCACCCCGGCCACCATCACCCACAGGCCGCGCAGGAAGGTACCGCGCACGTTCCAGCGGGCAATGCACACGTGCGCCATCCGCGCCGTGACGATCATCACCAGCGCCACCGTGGCGAAGGCAAGGCTGAACGACAGGGGCGAGTACTGCATGCGCCCGACCAGCAGCCGGGGCGCGACCGAGAAGAACACAAAGAACGTGCCCATGCCCGCACTGAAGCCCAGCGTGTAGACCCAGAACGCGCCGCTGCCGAGAATGCGTCGTACCGCCGGTCGCGACGCGTCATGGCACCGCGGGCGGGTTTCCTGCCAATGCCGTACCGCGCGCATGCCGGCGATCATGCCCAGTGCGCCGAGCAGAACGAAGATCGCGCGCCAGCCAACCGCGCCTGCCAGCAGTGCGCCGAGGATCGGTCCCAGTGCCGGCACGAAGGCCAGCATCGAGGCGAACAGCCCATACAGCGACGCACCTTCGGGTGTATCGGCATACACGTCACGGACCGTGGCAAAGGTCGCCACCAATGCCGCCGACGCCCCCACCGCCTGTACGGTTCGCCAGGCCAGGAATGCTGCGCCGCTGCTGGACATGGCCAGCGCAAACGACGAAAGCGCGAACAGCAACGCCCCCAGCAACAGGACCGGCCGCCGCCCGATGCGGTCGGACAACGGGCCGAACAGCAACTGGCCCAGGCCGAGCACCAGCAGGTAGATGCTCAACGTCAGCTGCACCACCGTCGGTGATGTCTGCAGTGCCCGCGGCATCACCGGCACCACAGGAAGATAGATATCCATGGCCAGCGAGGCCAGGAGGTCGAACGGCGCCATCAGCACAATGGCCGATGGCAGCGGGTGGGCCCAACGCGGGGCCTGTCGATTGAACATGGGGAGTCTCCGCCCAGAGTGAATCCGGCGGTGATCCATCCACTTCGCGTGCATCGCAGGGATGATCACCGCAACAACGTCTGCATCGTTGTTGCGGCTCAGCGAACTGTCTGCGGACCGTTCCCGTTGTTCATGATGTCCATCGAATGCAAATGCAGGTGGCGCAAGTGTAGCAATCGTCCACCTGCCGCGCGTCGCTCAGGCCAGGGGCAACATGTCGATGCGCCGGCACGGCGTCTCCTTCACCTGCTCGATCAGCCGTCGCACCACAGGCGAGGTCTCCGCCCGCCGGTACTGCACAGCGATGGTCGAGACGATGGTGGGGCCGGCCAGTGGCAGATAGATCATTCCGGGCAGCACCAGCGTGCGTTGCAGTACCGATGGCACGATCGCCACCGAACCAACGCCGACCGACACCTCGGCCAACACCGCCGCCAGATACCCGGGCTGGGAACGGATACGTGGAATGAATCCGCCGCGGCGCCCGACTTCCATTGCGCCCACCGGCTGCTCCGGCATGACGAAGCTTTCCCGGGCCAATGACGCCGGCTGTACCGGCGCGCGGGCCTGCGCCAGCGGATGGGTTTCCGGCAGGGCCACGCAGAACTGGTCTTCGACCAGGGTGTGTTCGCCGAAACTGTCGGGTACATCCATCGGAGGCCGGCAGAACACCACATCCACCCGGCCTTCCTGCAGCAGCTGCGGGAGCTCGCCCATCGGCCATTCGCTCACCTGCAGTTCCACGCCCGGGTAGCGGCTGCGGAACCGGCTGAGCTGATCCTGCAACGCACCGGCATACAGCGCCGAGCCGACGTAGCCGATCTCGATCTTGCCGATCTCACCCCGCCCGGCGCGCCGGCCCAGGGTTTCGGCCTGTTCGAACCGGCGCAGCACATCGCGGGCTTCCGCCAGGAACACCTCGCCTGCGGAGGTCAGCAGCACTTCGCGTCGGCCGCGGTCGAACAGGCGCGTGCCGAGGCGACGCTCGATGTCCTGGATCTGCACGCTCAGCGTGGGAGTGGCGATCCCCAGCCGCAGGGCCGCGCGACCGAAGTGCAGTTCCTCGGCCAAGGTGACGAAGTACTCCAGGTGACGGCGTTCCATGGGCGGCATTTCGTTAGGTTCAAGCTAACGTAACCAGAAAACACCGAGAATGAAACAAACACCGATCATTGCTGGAATGGCGGTCCTCCCTTCCTGCGAGTGACCGGTGCCGCCCTCCCCTCCCTCTTCGCCTGCACGGCACACGCTGCCTGACGCGATCCTGCTGGTGGCCTCGCTGGGCTGCACGATGACCGTGCTGGAGACCAATGCCGTCGCGGTCGCACTGCCCAGCATCGCGCGTGACCTTCACGCCGGATTCGCCGATATCGAGTGGGTGATCAGTGCCTACATCCTGTCCTTTACCTCACTGCTGCTGCCGGCCGGTGCTGTCGCCGATCGCTACGGCCGCCGCCGGGTGCTGCTGATCGGCATCAGCCTGTTCGCCCTCACTTCTCTGCTCTGTGCACTGGCGCCCGGTGCCACCCTGCTCTACCTGGCGCGGGCACTGCAGGGCATCGGTGCTGCTTTCCTGCTGGCGCCCTCGCTGTCGATCATCGGCCACACCTACCACCAGGGGGCCGCCAAAGACACTGCATGGGCGTTCTGGGGCACAGCCATGGGCGTGATGATGGTGCTCTCGCCACTGATCGGCGGCCTGCTGTCCGCGCTCTGGGGCTGGCGCGCGGTGTTCATTGCGATCCTGCCGTTCCTGGGCCTGCTCGGCTACGGCACGCTGCGCTGGATACCCGAGTCGTCCGACAGCGCGGTCCGCCCGCTCGACCCGCCCGGCATCATCACCTTCAGCGTTGCCATCTTCGGCATCGTGTTCTTCCTGGTCGAAGGACTGGCACAAGGATGGTCATCGGCGCCGGCGCTGGGCGGGCTGGGCCTGGCCATCATCATGGCCGCCGCCTTCGTCCTCGTTGAACGGGCACGGTCACATCCCATGGTCGATCTCGGGCTGCTGGCCAGTCCACGTTTCGTCGGCGCACTCATTGCCATGGTCGGCTATTCGGTCAGCGCACAGGTGATGGCGTCGATGCTGCCGCAGTACCTGCAGAACGGCATCGGCCTGGGCGTACTGGCTGCGGGTGCCGGCATGCTCCCGTTCGCTGCGGCGACGCTGCTGTTTCCCAGCGTGGGCCGCCGGCTCGGTCGCCATCTGAACAGTCCGGCGGTGCTGGCGATCGGGCTGTCGATCACTGCTGCGGGCAATGCCGTGGCCGGACTGGCCGCGTGGCAGCATCTGCCGTGGCTGGCATTCGTCGCAATGGTGGTGATCGGTGCCGGTGGCGGCATCCTCAATGGCGAGACATCCAAAGCCATCATCGGCGCGGCACCGCGCGAGCGGGCCGGCATGGCCTCCGGCATCAGCGCGACCACGCGCTTTGTCGGCATCCTGCTCGGATTCACCGTGCTGTCCAGCGCCTTGAGCCTGGGCATCCGCAACGCACTGTCGGCTGTGGGTCCCGCGCGCGATGTACTGTCGATGGCCGATGCGATCGCTACCGGCAACTTCACCGGTGCGCGCAACATGGCCTTCGCACAGGCGATCTACAGCCACGGATTTGCCAGTGCACTGTGGACGTCGGCCATTGCCGCGCTGCTGGCCAGCCTTGCGGTGTTGCTGCTGGGCCGTAGTCCCGCACAGCGATGACGCTGGAGCGCGGATTACGGAGTTGGCCGGGGCAGCCACGCTGCCCCGACCGTGGCGGCCCCGGGGAGAAGGCCGCCGATGATCGTCAGGCCGCCTTCATGGCGTGCTTGCGCGCCCGCATCACGTTGTGGCATTCCTGCACTTCGGGCAGCAGCTGGGTGACTTCCTGGCGCACGGCCGGCGGCAGTTCGTTGTCCTTCAGCACGTCCTTGAACGCGCCAAGCAGCCGGTCTTCCGACTCTTCCAGCTCGGCCACATAACCATAGTTGGTGTCGCCGAATGCAGCGCGCACCTTGCCGTAGAACTGCTGCATCGACCCGACCATGGTGCCGTGCTCGGCGGGCTTGCCGCCGCTGGCGGCAACCGAACTGCTCAACGCGGCGACGATGCGGCCCTTGACGCCGGCAATGCGGGTAAACAGGGCCGACAGTTCGGCATCCTTCACCTTGGTCGCAGCTTCTTCGTAGAACGACTTTCCGTCCCGGGCAATCTCGATCAGGTCGTTGAGGCGATGTTCGATGGTGGACTGGGTGCTCATGGAATCGCTCCTGTGTGCTCGATGGTCTATGGAGAATGACAGCGCGAGTGCGTTGCCTTCGGGATCACTGTGGAGGTTTGAATGTGCCGGTTGGGTGAGTACGAATTGATGCATGCATCACCACCCTCAACGCGTCCTGACTCCTTCATCCCATCGCATTTCCGCGTTCACGGCACCTGAGCAGAACGCCCAAGATTCACCAGGGCGCGATGACGATGATCAGCGCCACCAGCAGTGCGATGGCAAGCACCAGCAACAGCACATGCCACTGCTTCCACGTGGGTTTTGGTTTACCGGGGGTATTCATTGGATGTCTCCTGGAGTCTGTCATCGGCCCGCAGCCAGACTGAAGCAGGGCACCCCCGGTGCGCGTCGCGGTTTCGTGCATGGCTTGTGCATGAACACTGTATCCAGCGCGCGACGATAACGCGTCCATAACGTAATCGAGTTGTAAACGGAATGTTAGGTTCCTTCCGATTCCGCACAGCGGAGTTTCAGATCGGTTTCCACGCAGCTATGCGGAAACCCATTCAACTGGATTTGGAGAGAGCCAAATGCATTACAAGTACACCCTGCTTTCCCTGGCAGTGGGCACGGCCCTGGCCGCCGCCTGGTCACCGGCCGCGCATGCGCAGGATGACGGCGACAAGACGCCGAAGAACCTCGATCGCATCCAGGTTACCGGCTCTGCCATCCGCAGCGTGGATATCGAAACGCAGCAGCCGATCATCGCCATCACCCGCACGATGATCGAGCAGCAGGGCTTCACCACGATCGCCGACCTGCTGCAGAACCTGACGTCTACGGGCGCGCCGGCGATCTCCCGCGCACGCGCATTGTCGTCCGGTGAAAATGTCGGCGGCTACTACGTCGACATCCGTAATCTGGGCGCCACGCGCACGCTGGTGCTGGTCAATGGCAAGCGCCTCGGTGCGACCACCAGCGGCCTGCAGGATCTCAGCCAGATTCCGATGAGCGCGGTGGAACGCATCGATGTCCTGAAGGACGGCGCCTCCTCGCTGTACGGTTCGGATGCGATCGCTGGCGTGGTCAACATCATCACCCGCAAGAACTACGAAGGGCTGGAAGTGTCCATGCAGCACGGGCAGTTCAGCCAGGGCGATGGCAAGGACAGCACGTTCTCGCTGGTGACCGGCGCCCGTGGAGAACGTGGCGGATACACCCTCGCACTGGAATACCAGAAGTCGGATCCGGTATTTGCCCGCGACCGCGAGTTCTCCAGGTACGGCGGCGCCGGCCCCAATTACCCGGGCGCGGACTGGAGCAACATCAGCCAGAACGGTTCGTGGTGCGACCCGGCGCTCTACAAGTGCAACACCGGTGACGCGGTGTTCAAGACGCTCAACCGTGGCGGCGACCCGAAGAATTCGAACGACTACCACCCGATCACGCCGGCCGAGTTCGCCAACGGCAACGACCAGATGCACCTGCAGACCGGCATCGAGCGTCGCTCGCTGTTCCTCAGCACGGACTACGCGCTGAGCGACCAGATCAAGTTCGCCGCCGACATCGGCTACAACGAGCGCACCACCGACCAGCAGATCGCGGGCTACCCGTACCAGTCGACCAAGTTCGGCACGCCCCTGGACGCAGCCAGCGTATTCAATCCGCTCGACCACAGCATCGCGTTCAATCGCCGCCTGTGGGAAGTGCCGCGCACGACCGAAAGCAAGCTGAAGTCGCTGCGCATTGCACCAAGCCTGTCCGGCTACTTCGAACTGGGCGCCAAGACGTACGACTGGGAAGTCGGTGCGCTGTTCAACCGCAATGAAGTCACAAAAACAGGCCGTGGCGACATGAGCCTGATCGCTTCCCGGCAGGCATTGGGGCCCTCCTACCTCGATGCCAACGGTGTGGCCCGGTGTGGCACGGCGGCATCGCCGGTCACGGGCTGCCTGGCCTGGAATCCTTTGCTGCCATACGGTGTCGCGGGGGCTGGCTCTCTCTCCGATCCCGAACTGCAGCGCTTCTTGTTCCCGACGTTCAACGATACCGGCATCACCAAGACCCGCAGCTATTTCGCCAATATCTCCGGGCCAGTGATCGAACTGCCTGCCGGTGACCTGTCCGTCGCTCTGGGTTACCAATACCGCAAGGAAGAAGGCCGCTTCGTGCCCGACGCCTTTGCCCAGTCGCGCCAGAGCACGGCGCTGGGCGCATCCACCACCTCGGGTGAGTACAGCCTCAATGAGTTCTTCGCCGAAGTGAACGTGCCGGTGCTGCGTGACCTGCCGTTCGCCAAGGAACTGACCGTGAACCTGGCCACGCGCTATTCCGACTACAGCAATTTCGGCAATACCACCAATTCCAAGGCCAGCTTCGCCTGGCGCCCGATCGAGGAATTGATGATCCGCGGCACCTTCGCCGAAGGCTTCCGCGCACCGAGCATCTCCGACCTGTATGGTGGAATGGGGACCAGCTTCGAAACCTATGTCGATCCCTGCGGCACCGGCGCCACCAACAGCGTCAACGGCAACGCTGCCTGCAACGCTGCCGGCGTCCCGCTGGGCTACCAGCAGCTGAACCAGAGCCTGAAGCCCTGTGCCAGCTATCCGTGTGCCACGCCCGACGAATTCACCACCGGCTCCAACGCGAAGCTGCGACCGGAAGAGTCCAAGAGCAAGACCGTGGGCGTGGTCTGGAGCCCGCGCTGGGTCGATGGCCTGGACATCAACCTCGACTGGTACAGCTACAAGATCACCAACATGATCATCGAGGACAGCGTCGACCGCATCCTGCGTGACTGCTACGTGCTGGGCAATTCCTCGCGCTGTGGCAGCATCAAGCGCGCTGGCGATGGCCACATCACCAGCATGTTCTACGGCCTGGCCAACCTGGGCTCGATGGAAACCGAAGGCTGGGACCTGGGCATCCACTACCGCCTGCCCGAGTTCTCGTTCGGCCGCTTCACCATCGACCTGCAGAACAGCTATGTCTCCAAGTACGACGAGGAGAACCAGAACTCGGCCGGCGACACCATCATGATGGGCCGGATCGGCCGGCCGGGCATCTTCCGCCTGCGCTCGAACCTGGGTGTGAACTGGCAGCTTGGCAACTTCAGCACGCAGTACACGGTGCGCTACTACTCCGGCATGGCCGAAAGCTGCGTGCCGAACCGACCGTGCTCGCTGCCCGATCGCTACGCCTACGGAGAACCGGATGCCCTGCGCAAGGTGGGCTCCAATGCCTTCCATGACATCCAGGTCAGCTACAAGCTGCCGTGGGACGGTACCGTGGCGCTGGGTTCGAACAACGTGTTCAACCACCAGGGCCCGATCATGTTCTCCAAGCCGTCCAGCTCCTTCCCCTACTACGGCGGCTTCGATATCGGCCGCACCGTGTACGTGAAGTACTCCCAGCGATTCTGACGGGCATGTCCGTGCTCGTGGCCGGCGGAAGGGGAGTCCGCCGGCCACGATGCACACCACCTCCACCCAATCTCCATCGTTTTTCGACGGAATCTCCAAGGTTCCCGGCAACACTTGATGTCATGACGGCTAAGGAGCAGGACCGCATGGATCGCCACGCGCCCCGACGCTGCACACCCGTCTCCAGGTTCACCACTGAATGTGGCGATGTGGCCGGGTTCCGACCCTCCGGACGTGCCGCCGCAAGGGAAGTACGAGATGACGACGGCAGTTCGCACCGGCCTGACCGACCTGGTCGCTGACGCGCAGCGGTACCTGCGCAGGATTCTCCCCGGGCTGGCCTCGGCAGTGCATCCACTTGCTTCATTGCACGCCATTCCCCACGCAATGGCATCGCGCTACCACCTCGCCGGACTGATGCTGTACGGGGAAACCCCCGCCATGCTCGCCGTGGCCCGCGAGCCCGGCGAATCCAGCACCCGTGTGATCCAGGATGTACGCTGCCTGCGCTCTGCTGCGAATGCACTGGTGCTGTACGTCTCGCCCTATCTCACGCCGACCCAGCGCCGCTTCCTGGTCGAGAACCACATCGACTTCGTCGTCCCACACACCCAGTTGTTCGCGCCCAGCCTGGCCATTGAGTTCCGCGACGACCCTGATCATGAGAAGAAGGCCATCTCGCTGCTGCCTTCGGCGCAGGCCGTGCTGATCCACGTGCTGCTGAGCGGCCAGTCGCGCTGGTGGTCGCCGCGCGAGATCAGTGCTGCCGCCGGCTACACCTCGATGACGGCGTCGCGCCTGTCTGCCGAACTGGTTGGTCGCGGCTTGGTTGAACGCTCCACCGGTGGCCGCGAGCGCTTCCTGAAGCTGGCCGGCAACCGCGATGAGGTCTGGGCCAGGGCGCAGCCGTTCCTGCGTTCCCCCATCCTGAAGGAAGTGGATGTCTGCTGGGGCCCGACCGCCGAGGCGCTCCGCGATGCCGGGCACCCGGCGCCAACGGCGGGCCTCGATGCGCTTGCTGACACGTCAGCGCCCGCGATCGGCGGCACCCGCGCGCTGCACATCGATGCGTGGCGGTTGCTGGGTGCACTTCCCATGCCCGGCCCGGACTGCGTCCAGAGCGCACGGCTGCAGATCTGGGCCTATCCGCCGGCATTCACCAGCATCGGCGATGTGGTTGACCCGCTTTCGCTGTATCTCAGCCTGCAGGGCAAACGCGGCCATGATGCAGAGGCGCTGGAACAGCGGGTGGAACAGGCGCTGAGCGGGGACACATACCCCGCATGACCGAAGCCCTACGCGGGCTGCTCGCTCGGCACCGCAGCGGCGCGCCTGGCGCTGTACTCGGCGAATACCACGCCGGACACCGCCAGCAGGCCACCGCCCAGTACCCAGCCACTGAGCGATTCGCCCAGCAGCAGCACGGCCAGCGCGGCGGTCACGATCGGCACCAGGTTGAAGAAGCCAGAGACGCGCGCAGCGCCCAGACGTGAAAGTCCGGTCATCCAGGTCAGCGGCGCCAGGATCGAGGCACAGACCGCCGCGAAGCCGATGCAACCGACGGCGGTCAGATTGCTCACCCCGGTACCGACCAGCAACTGCAGTGGCAGCAGGATCAGCGAGGCCGCCGTGGCCTGCAGGAACAGCGACTCCAGCACCGACAGCGGAATCTTCCAGCGCTGCATCAGCACGTTGTAGGCAGCGAAGGCCAATGCGCCGATCAGCATGATCGCGTCTCCGCGGTTCAGGCCCTGCGCCGCCAACCGTGCCAGGTCGCCCTGCGATACCACCGCCACCACGCCGGCGGTGGAGATCACCGCGCCAACAATGGAAGTACCACGCACCGGATGGCCCATGAACACGCGTGACAACGCCAGCGCGATCAACGGAATCAGCGCCTGGATCACCCCCATGTTGGTGGCCGAGGTGAAGTGCGCCGCATAGTAGGCCAGGCACTGGTACATCACCCCACCCAGGCAGCCCAGCACCAGGAAGCGCCCGAGGTTGGCGCGCACGGTCGGCAGATTGCCGCGCAGCCGCGGCAGCGCGAATGGCAGCAGGACCACCGCCGCGACAAGCCAGCGGAAGAAGCCGATATCGATGGGACCGACCGAGCCCGAAGCAAGCTTGGTCACGATGGTGTTCGCGCCCCACAGCAGGCAGGCGAGGATCGGGAAGAGATAGTTCACGCGTGCAGGTGTACGTGGGGGAATGGCCAGCGTACGCTTGGCGTATATTGAGGACATCCCGAAAATGCGCCACCCCGACCCCGGCTTGCGGCAATCGATGGAGCCGATCCCCACCTTCCGCCAGCTGCCCGGCCCGATCTACTTCCGGCAGGGCGCGATGGAGCCCACGGACTGGGGCACGCACAGCCATCCGTGGGGTCAGTTCAACTTCGTCGCGCAGGGGGTGATGGAGATGAAGATCGACGGCGAGTGGATGGTGTCGCCGCCGCACTACGCGATCTGGATTCCACCAGGAATGGCGCACTATTCACGCAACCGCTCGCAGCTGGCCTACCGCTCGGCCTATCTGTCGGCGGCGCTTTCACGCCGGCTGCCCACGCGTTGCAGTGCGCTGGAAGTCAGCCCGCTGCTGCGCGAACTGCTGCATGAACTGGCACGACAGGGCGTGACCGATCCGCAGACACCGGTCCAGCGGCGCATGGCCGCCGTGGTGATCGACCAGATCGTCAATGCCGCTGTGCTGCCCAGTTTCCTGCCGATCGCCAGCAGCGATGCCTTGAAGCAGGTGATGGCGTACATGGAGAAACACCTGTCGGCGGCCGAATCGGTTGCCGAGATCGCGCGGCGGCACCACATGAGCGTGCGCAAGCTGGAGCGCCTGGCACGCAGCGAACTGGGCATGTCGCTGGGCGACTGGCGTGGGCGGGTGAAGTTCGTGCGCGCCACCGAGGCGCTGTGTACACGCCGGCCGATCAGCCGGATCGCCGAAGAGCTGGGCTATTCGGGCGTCAGCGCCTTCGCCGAGATGTTCAAGCGGCACGCGCAGTGCACGCCGGATCAGTACAGGAAGCTGCATCGGGCGGGGTGAGCGCGGCCTAGAGAGCGACCAGCAGGTCCACATGCAGCCCCGGCAGGAACAAGGCGGCCAGAACGCTGGCCAACAGGATCAGCAGGACCTTCGCCGTCAAGGGGCGACGGCGCGGATTGCTGAAGTACAGGTGCAGATCGCGCAGTTCATCTTCCAGCTCCTTCCGCACGCCTGCGCTCTGTGCACCGGGTTCGAGCAGCTGTCGCTCAAGCGCCTTCAGGCGCTTCATCTGTTCACGCGGCGGTGTAGCCCGCAGGATCAGCTGATTGAGCTCCTGGAGCCGGTGCGCCTGCGGCATCAGCGCTGCCACGAGATCATCCGGCGGAAGCCGTGAGACCCGTCGCTGGGCGTCCGCATCCATCTCAGCCTGCAGCACATCGCGTTGCCGCTGCAGTTCGGCCAGGGAGGTGCGGCGCTGCCACATGAGGAGGCACAGGATTGACGGGTGGCGGGCAGTGTATCGCCCGGCGCCCCGGGAAGGGTGTCGATTTCCCGTCCCATCGTTCGTCGGAGAAGGAAAGGCGGGTCTTTCAGCCTGCAGGAGTGCCCCGATGTGCCCGATCCTCACCGCCTTCGCCACTTCTCCCGACCGCGGCCAGGGCCTGGCCCGTGACATGCGCGTACGCTGGGCGCTGGAGGAACTGGCCGTGCCCTATGACGTGCAGCTGCTCAGCTTTGCCGAGCTGAAGCAGCCCGTCCACCTGGCGCGCAACCCCTTCGGGCAGATCCCCACGTGGCAGGATGGCGACCAGGTCCTGTTCGAATCCGGCGCAATCGTCCTGCACCTGGCCGAACAGCATGCCGGCCTGCTCCCCGCTGATCCGGACGCACGCATGCGCGCGATCATGTGGGTTTTCGCTGCGTTGAACACGGTGGAACCGCCCATCGTCGAACGCTCGATGGCCTGGGTGCTGGAACGCGAACTACCTTGGTATTCACAGCGGCTGGTGATGCTGGACGAGCGCGTGCGGATGCGTCTCTCGCAGCTGTCTGCGTGGTTGGGCACGGCGGCGTGGCTGGATGGCGACTTCAGCGTGGGCGACCTGATGATGGTCTCGGTGCTGCTGCGCCTGAAGAGCAGCGGCCTCCTCGACGAATACCCGAAGGTGGCTGCCTATGTGGGCCGTGCAACGCAACGCCCCGCCTACCAGCGTGCGTTTGCCGCGCAGCTGCAGGTGTTCCTGCAAAGCACAGACGCGCCATCACCAAAGGATGACTGAGGCAGCCTCCTTCGGCATTCGAAGGTCCCCGGCCGCGCGGGAAACCGGAAGGCAGCCGTGTGGTGTATACACGGGCTTCACTGCCTGTGGGCTCCGATCGCGGGGGTCGGGCACCCCTCAAGGACTTCACTGTGAGCACTTCCTCGCACTCGCTTGCTTTCCTGCTTGCGCGCATCCTGCTGATGGCACTGTTCCTGGTCTCCGGCCTGGGCAAGCTTGGCGACCTCAGTGGTACCCAGGGCTACATGGAAGCAATGGGAGTGCCCGGCATCCTGCTGTGGCCGACCATCGCCTTCGAGATCGGCAGCGGCCTGTGCATCCTGCTCGGTTTCCAGACCCGGCTGGTATCGATCGTCCTGGTGGGCTTCAGCCTGGTCACCGCCTTCATCTTCCACCACAACTTCGGCGACCAGACCCAGCAGATCATGTTCCTGAAGAATCTGGGCCTGGCCGGTGGCTTCCTGTTGCTGGCCTGCACTGGAGCCGGGCGCTACAGCATCGACGGCCGGGGACGCGGCGCATAGGTACCGGCCAGCAGGCTCGCCACGCTAGCGACGGAGCTCCGCCTCCGGCGCCAGCGTGTGGACCACCTTGCCCTGCGCATCGAGGAACTCGATTGCCCCGTAGCCCTCCGGCGTGACGGTCAACCGCAGTCGCGGCCGATCCGCCTTGTCATTCAGTGCAATGGCCGGCGTTCCATCGGCGCCGACCACCAGGCCGATGCGGGTCGGCGCCTGCACACCGGGAATCAACGCATTCCCGAGCGCGGGTTCGCGTATCAGCTTCGGTGCCTGGTTGATCGAGAAGCTCACTTGGCCATCGGGAGACACCCGCCATCCGATCGCATCCATCGCCGGATGATCCAGCGCCAGCACCGCCATGCCGCCGTCGACATCGGCGGTGCCGAAACCACCGCGCTCGCTGCCCTTGTCGTCGTACAGCACCATGCCGGCCACGTTGAAGGCGCGTTTGTACTGGATGCCATCGATGATCGGCGCCGGCGTCTTCCCGGACAACGTCATGCGGATCACGCCCTGGTCATCGACGATATCGATGCGACGCGCGGTGATGCGCTCGCTGTCGGGCGTCCCGATCCGCGTCTGCGGAGCCTTGTCCACGATCAGGCGCTGCAGGGTTTCCACCGAAGGCCGCTTGGGCGCTCCAGCATCTTCGGCCGCACGCGCCGGAATGCTGTGGAATGCAATCAGCAGGACCAGCGTGCAGGCAGGGCGCATCATGCGGCCTCCAGAACGGCGTGCACCGGGCGCCGGCAGGCGGCCTGCACCAGCATCAGCTGTGCCACCAGGATCAGCATCGCGCAGCCGGACAGCAGCCATGGGTCGATGTACCACTGGGCATTGAAGCTGAATTCGCCGGCGGAGATTCGCTTCCAGCCGTTGAAGTGCTGCATCGCCGCAACCACGAACGCGAAACCACCCATCGCGTTCGAAAGCCACGGAACGACGATGCCACCCGGCCGTGCAGACATCATCAGTAGACCCAGCACGCCGATGACGGTGCGCTGCACGCGGCAGTAAGGGCAGACATAGGCCAGCCCACTCCATTCCACCGACCAGGCCAACAGGCTGATCAGCACCGCTGCCGCCCCCGCGACGTACAGGACCCTCGGCGCGATCGCCGTGCTGCCGTTATGTGCCATTGCGTGCTTCCCTCCAGTGCGGACCCATGCAGGGTAGCGTGAAGCGGACACGGGCGCGGCAGGCGTCGCCCTGCGGGCCTCAGTCCTTCTTGAACACGGTGCGCTGGCCGATCGGGCTTCCCTTGCGGGCGGTTGGACGGGCCAGTCCGGGAATCAGGAAATCCGTCACCTTGTGGCCCTTCTGGACCTTGGCGGCCAGCCAGCGCGGCATGCGCCCGCGGCCAGACCAGGTCAGGCGCTTGTATTCCGGATCGCGATACTTGGCAGCGACCTTGCCGGCTTTGCGGCGGCTGGATTTCCGTGGCGTTGCGGGTTCTTCGACGGACGCATCGCCAAAGAGTTCTTCGAGCGTATAGCCCGCTTCGGCGGCCGCCGCCTTCAGCATGCGGCGCACCGTACTGGCCGGACGACGGCTGGAAATGAGCTGCCTGCGCTGTTCAGCGGCAACCACCAAGGCGCCCAGCTCCCGCAGGCTGAGCGATTCGATATCGATAGTCATGCCGGGAAAGGTCCACTCCGGCAGGGTGGTCTGTCAAGAGCAATGAGCGCGCGGGTGGCGAGCCGCCATTATCGTGTCAGGTCCTTCAGCAGCTGATTCATGTGTGTTGACCAGTGCGTTGCAGACGCAACTTCATCGAGTAGTTTGTTGCGCAACTCAATCAGGTGCATTGGAAGATCCATTACTGGAATCCTGAGATCCTCCTGTAGGAGTTCTTCCGAAAATGCGCCAGCCTGTTCATTCCACAACAGGATGGTCTCGCGCGCCTGCTCGATTTTCTCATCATACGTGTGAGATGCCTTCATCCAGATTCGCGCTATCAGCACACCCTCTGGCCCATGTTCCCGAAAGAAATCTGAAAATGCTTCCATCTCGTCGCGAGCAGCCTTGTTCGCACGCTTGGCTTCATCAATCCAGCTCGCAATATCTTTTTCCAGACACTTTCCAAGTGCGAAACGTGTAGTGGCAGTTGAAATGCCAAGCGCCACCTCCTGAAAGTGCCGGGAACTGACAAGGGACACAAGGAAAAGGGATCGGCTACGCGCTCGAGATCTCATCTCGACCGCGAAAACAGACGCAGCGACCGTCGCGACGGCCCCCCAGACGGTGGCTAGTAATTCGGCGGTCTTTTCTGGAAATACGCTTGCGAATGAGGGATAAGCTGCACGCAGGGACGGAATGGATAGAACGAAAACAAGGCCTCCAATCAGAACCATGGCCAGGAACTTCTCTCCAAGTGATGTCTTCATCAGATCATTCCGTTGCTGACTGAAAGAGATACTACGATCAATCCATCCGGAATTCACCATTCATGCACGACCGATGGTCACGCACTCGATCCAGGTGATTGAGATCGGGGACGACAGCACTCAAAAGGCAGGCTCTGGAGGCCAGCAAGCCTTCAGAGCCCGAATTGCATCAACACTGGCGTGGCTCAGCGTTGCCCGCCCCGCCTGATCCGGAAGTGATCGCGATACGCGGACGGTGACATGCCGACAACGCTCTGGAATGCCTTGCGGAATGAAGCCGCGTCGTCATAACCCAGGCGCGAGGCCACCTGTGCGATGGGAAGATCGCCGAGCTGCAGCGCATCCTTGGCCTTGGCCATCCTGGCCTGGCGGATGTAATCGGCGGGATTGCATTCCGTGGCCTTCTGGAAGCGCCGGATGAATGTTCGTTCGGTCAAATGGGCACGTTGGGCAAGCCCGGCCACGGTGTGGCGCAGCCCAGGTTCTGCAAGGATCAGATGCTGGGTCGCCAGGATGGCGGCATCATCGTGATCGAGCCGGGGCAGGAATCCCTGCAAGGGACGTTGGTCCTGCCGGATGCCGTCACTGAGCATGAACCGGGCCGTGGCCAGCATGACACTGGGGCCCATGACGCGATCGACGATCAGCAGGCCGAGATCATTCCACGCGAGAATCGCCCCGGAGGTAATGACGTCACCGTCATCGATGACGACATTCTCGGTCGTCACCTGGACATCGGGATGCGCGCTGGCGAGCAGCCCTGCAAAGGCCCAGTGGGTGGTAACCCGCCGTCGCGCAAGCAGGCCGGTCTGGGCGAGCACGAACGCCCCTGCGCAGACCGAGCACATGATTGCGCCACCGGCATGGAGTTCCTTGAGCCACTGCGTCTCACGCGGCATCGCCGACATCCGCTCGGGCATCGCGACGCTGGGCGGCGAGATCACGAACGCAGGGGCGTTCACCTGGCCTGGATCGCTGTCCCAGCAACATTCCATTTGCGCCGACACCGGGTCCAGCTGCCAATGCGTTACCCGCAGGGAACACCGCCGGTCATCGTCGTGGGGATACGCCGCCCACTCATTTGCAATCCGGAACAGATCCGTCAGGCCATGGATCGCCGCCATCTGGCAATCCGGATAGATCAGCAGGGCCACTTCGACCCGCTTGTCAGTTTCGATACCCATGAATGTCACCTCCGCCAATTTCAATTGATGCAGCGCTTCCTAGAATGGATTCGGACGGAGTGATGGCCGCCTCAGGATAGAAGGAAATGCCGCCCTGGGGCCACTTCTGCAACACGCACTGACAGCGTCCTTCCTCCTGCACCGATGCAAGGTTGCCGGTACGCAGGACGCCCCCAACCCCAACTGCGAGGAACCCGGAAATGGCTACGGTTACTACGAAAGACGGCGTCGAAATCTTCTACAAGGACTGGGGCCCGCGCGACGCCAAGGTCATTCATTTCCATCATGGCTGGCCCCTCAGCGCCGACGACTGGGACGCGCAGATGCTGTTCTTCGTCAACAAGGGATATCGCGTGGTCGCGCATGATCGCCGCGGCCACGGCCGCTCCAGCCAGGTGTGGGACGGGCATGACATGGACCACTATGCCGACGATGTTGCCGCCGTGGTCGAGAAGCTGGGCACCCAGGGTGCCATGCATGTGGGCCATTCCACCGGCGGCGGCCAGGTGGTGCGCTACATCGCTCGCCACGGCGAGAAGAACGTGTCCAAAGCGGTGCTGATCAGCTCGGTGCCGCCGCTGATGGTCAAGACCGCGGCAAACCCGCAGGGCACGCCCAAGGAGGTCTTCGACGATTTCCAGGCGCAGCTGGCGGCCAACCGCGCGCAGTTCTACCACGACGTGCCCGCAGGTCCCTTCTACGGCTACAACCGGCCCGGCGCGCAGCCTTCAGATGCGGTGATCTGGAACTGGTGGCGGCAGGGCATGCAGGGTTCGGCCAAGGCGCACTACGATGGCATCGTGGCGTTCTCCCAGACCGACTTCACCGAAGACCTGAAGGGCATTTCCATCCCTGTGCTGGTGATCCATGGCGACGATGACCAGGTGGTCCCGTATGCCGACTCCGGCGTCCTTTCCGCGAAGCTGGTAAAGAACGGCACGCTGATCACCTACGAGGGTGCACCGCACGGTATTCCGACCACGCATGCCGACCGGATCAACGCCGACCTTCTGGCGTTCCTGGAAAGCTGATCGTGAAGGATCCGGGAAGTGCCTCAGGCACTTCCCGGACCATCCGGCAGGCGGATTCCATTTGCGGCAACGAATGCACGCGACGCATTCCAATAGGCCTGTGGTGGCGTATGCAGCTCCGGCTGCGACCAGTAGTCATCGAGGTGCAGCGCACCCATCACGCCGCCCCATGCAGCACGCGCATCGTGGACGCGCATCCGCCAACGATGATGCGGCGGAAAGTAGGCGTAGTGTTCGAGCGCCTGCTGCTGCGCCTGCTCTTCAGCAATGCCTGCCTGATGGACCAGCGTCCACGCATGCATATGGCGGGCGTGGGCAAGCGCACCGAGATACTCATTCTCATCCAGCAAGGGAACCGACTCACCGCGAGCCAGGCACAACGCATCCGACTCGGTGTCGTACGCCAGCGACGGCTGCGCCAGTTCCGGGTTCTGGTGCCAGTACCCTTCACCCAACACGTGCAGCATCGCCCAGTGCCAGGGCTCGTCGTGGAAGATCAGTGCATGCTCGTACTCGCAGCCGGGGGCCTGGTCGGGATAGCGTTGGCGTGCCTGTTCGATTGCCAGCGCTTCAGGAACCTGGCCGTAGCGCACCAGGCACCAGGCGAACAGATGCCGGCTGTCTTCGATTTCAGTGGCGAAGTCTTCCACCGGGGCGTGGGTGCCGGGCATGTTTGATCCTTGCGTTCGGACCAGATGTTGCCCTAAAGGGCAAACGCGCGGGGAGGAGGAGACCGGCAGTCGATCATACGAACTGGGTTGGTGGCCCACCAGCAACCACATACAAGCTACAACTATTTGTAATGTATGGATTTTCAAGCACAGCGAAGCATCAAAGACTCACTAATTGACTCACTTTCCACTGGCTCGTACCAGACGACTCTGGACAGCGCCAGACAGCGCTCAGCAGAAATGATGGGAGGTAGTAGTATTACTAACAACCATCTGATCAAGACCCAGCCCTCGGCTGCGGCCTACAAAGCTCATGCCTCTCGTCACTCCGATAGTCATATCTCTCCAGAACTCGCTGCCATCCCTGCCATTGCCGGTGCTTGCCTCCACTGCCGCCTGCGGCTTTCCCAGCCCTGCTGAAGACTTCTTCCGAGAAGAGGATCGCCTGGATCTCAATGCCAAGCTGGTACCCAACCCACCAGCAACGTTCCTGGTACAGGCCGACTGCGGCGGATCGATGGCCGATTTCGGGATCCACGACGGCGATCTCTTGGTTGTCGATCGTTCGATCAGCCCACGGCCTGAGCACACTGTCGTGGCTCTGTGGGAGGGCGGCTTCGTCTGCAAGAAGCTCTACATACGTAACAACTGCATGGTCCTGGCCAGCGGTAGCGGATATCCATCCATCGTCGTGCCAGAGGATGTCGAGCTGGAAATCTGGGGGGTGGTGCGCTGTTCCATCACCCAGCACCTCTGATCTCAGCTCCTGATACATGAGCCCCGTACCGTGCCCGCATGCGCTACGGACTTATCGACGGCAACACCTTCTATGTCTCATGCGAGCGGGTCTTCGACCCCAAGCTGCGAGGCAAGCCCACTGTTGTGCTTGGCAATGGCGATGGATGCTGTATCGCCCTGTCGCCAGAGGCCAAGGCCTTGGGATTGAAGATGGGTATGCCCATCTTCCAGGTCCCCAAGGACATCAGAAAACAGGTCCTCGTCAGGTCAGCCAACTTCGCGCTGTACGGGGATCTGTCAGCCAGGATTGTGACGATCCTGCAGGATCTCTTCCCCAGGGTGGAGATCTATTCAATCGATGAAAATTTCGTCGACCTGGAAGGCCTCAAAGACCCTGTTGCGGCCTGCATTGAGGCACGCGAACGTATCCTGCAATGGGTGGGCATTCCCTGCTGCGCTGGCCTGGGTGCCACACGCACCCTGGCCAAGGCAGGCAACAAGCTCGCCAAGGACCAGTCCAAGCGTGCCGTCCATGCGGGCTCCTTGGCCGTCTTCCATGCCACCGCACAGAACGTCAACGCTCTGGCCGTCGAGGATGTGTGGGGAGTGGGCAGGCGCTACGCCGAACGCCTGGCAGCCGAAGGGGTAAGAACTGCTGCAGATTTGGCCGCACTCCCCACCGACCATGTTCGTGCGCACTATGGGGTAGTTCTGGCCCGCACCCAAATGGAGCTGCGGGGAATTCCCTGCAGCGATCTGGAACTAGAAGAACCCGAACGCCAGCAACTGGTGGTCAGCCGTACTTTTGGTCGTGACGTGACCGACCCGATGGAGGCCCTGGCCACGTTCTGCAGCGTGGCCTGCGAGAAGTTACGCAAGCGAGGCCAAGCGGCAGGTGCACTGTGGGTCTGGCTGGACGGCAACCCCTTCAAGGGCGATTCGTTCCATGCCAGCAGAGCCGCACCTTTCCCCTTTCCTACGCAGGACACAGGGGAAGTCCTACGGACAGTGCGACGCCTGGCCAAGTCGATAATGGATCAGGCAGACCGTGGCCAAGGCATCCAGGCCTATAAACGTGGAGGTGTGGGTCTGACCAACTTGGTACAGGCTGAAGCCCGTCAGGCAGACCTCTTCGTTGGCCCTAACGAGAAAGCCGAACGCACCATGGCCGTGCTGGACCAGATCAATGCGAAGTTCGGCAGAGGCACTGTGGGAGTAGGCAACGTGGGCTGGCGGGTTGGTGGAGCCAGACTTGGAGAGCAGTCCAACGTGACTATCAACGCTCAATGGCGACCCATATTGCATTCGTTGTCGCCCAGCTATACAACGAAGTGGGGCGACCTTCTGCAGGTGCGCTGACAAGGATCGGCGAAATAGCGATCATCAAACACTAGACACAACCAAAAGGATGGTGGTTGAAAATGGAAAACAGCAACATCGAATCAGGGAAGTACAAGCCGCGCTTTGACTTCGAAAAAGATCAAAAAACAGATCCGCCTGAGACTGGAAGTATCAGCGAGCTTTTGGAAGAGCTCAACTATGAGATAGCGCATGCATCAGATGGCAGCAAAGCCAAACACTCTAATGCTTCAGGGAAAACAATAACCCGCAAGGAGCTTAAAGGAGTCATTGACTTCATAAACTCCACATTGGGACAAGAGATTCCTACTGGGAACTGTACACTTCCACTCTCCACCCTAAAAACAATCAAGCTCCTCTACAGCAAGAACGACTCCAGCGACACCCAGCTGCTTCAAAGAATCTCGAAACCAGGTACCATTAAGGCCACCTTCGAGCACTGGACAGAACGCAACTCTCCAAGAAACGAAAAAACCATCAAAGCAGCATCGCATCTCATGTCCACACTTGAGCTTGAGATAGACGAGGAAAGACGAAAGCACATACACACCAACAGGCTCACGCCTTCGAAACTTCTTGAATACTACGCCAGGCAAATAAAGGAACTTATTGACCCCATCTACACAGCTTTCGCCGGCGATGATGAAGCCATAGCAAGCGCTTTTATGTTTGGCGCACATCAAATAGAAAGCTATCAACCCTCATCACTCCTGACCAGCAAAGAAGCCGCCCCCATCCACGAAAGACTATACATCTATTTGATAACCCTTCCATTCTTGCACTTCGTTGGCGAGTATCAACGAATTATCGAATCAGAAAACGAAGCGTTAAGTAAATACAAGATAGAGCCACTCTTCGCTCACGCCCTCTCCTCACCGTCAGAGAGCGATGACCTATTGCGACCTGTCACATCACTCGCAACTATTCACTCTTTCCTGAAAACCCATGCAAAGGAGCTGGCACGTCTGGTTCACCAAGCCACTGGTGAAGAATTTAGATCCAGCGAAATCCCAAACATAGCTGACGAAACGCAGAAGGTTCTGCATGCCTATGTCTTCCACGAATGGCACAGAACAGATCCCGAGGCCGTCAATATCTCAATGGCAGACTGCATCGCAGCCATATCAGCCATAAAGATACAAAAGAAGATAAAAACGAAGTACACGCCCTACTGGAAAGGGCAGATCTCTAGTGAAAAAACGGTATCTCGTCTACTGAGCCACCTGGATCCATCAAGAGACATCGGAGAGCTGTATGAAGAGGATTACATTCCGCAAGGCGCAATGATTACTCTCTATCATCGATACTGCATCGTCTTCTCATTACTATTCGGACGCAACAACCGAATGGAAGCATTCATGAAATTTCAGCTCGCCTACCTGAAACACATGACCATAGCTCATTCTCACTTCGATCTCGTAGCAGGCAACGAATACGAGACAAAGATCAACATGTTTTGCGAAGACTTGATTCAGTACATTGAAGATCAAGCCACTTCGCATGCAATGTAATTTTTAACTTGCATCACCCTTATACATATGTAGAAACTCACTCACGTCCTTCGAAGTAACAACACGAAGAACGAAAGGCATCGAAGGGAATAGAATCAAATAGAACTTACGATAGATTACAGGCAGGGTATGGTACGCGCACTTACCCTTTCTATCTAATCACAACAATCTTCGATCATGAGTATCTACCGGTAGCCGACAAGAATCACTCTTGTCGGCTTTTTTATTCTCCTTAGAGAAAGGGTGATACAGCAATGGCAAGCTTCCATTACAGCATCAAAAGTGGAAAGAAAGGCAGCGCACGCAGGCACGCCAACTATATCGATCGTAAAGGATCTCATAGTGACAAGAAGGACCTTATCCAAACAGGACATGGGAACATGCCCGAATGGGCAGGAGATGATCCGAAACGGTTCTGGAGCGTTGCTGACAAGCATGAGCGTGCCAACGGAGCAGTGTACCGAGAACACGAAATCACTCTTCCGAGTGAGCTCAGTACTGAACAGCAGGTCGAACTTGCCGACCGGCTTGCAAAGAATCTCGCAGGGATCAAACCCTACCAGTACGCGCTCCATGCACCTGAAGGAAAACTCGGTGGGGATCCGAACCCGCACATCCATCTGATGTGCTCGGACAGACTGCCTGATGGCATCCCCCGTACACCTGAACAGACCTTCGCCCGCTACAACGCCAAGAATCCTTCCGCAGGCGGATGCCGCAAGGATAGTGGCGGAAAGAGCCCAATGGAGTTGAAGCAGCAGGTGACTGCACAGCGAAAACTTGTAGCGGACACCCAGAATCAGTTCCTTGAAGAAAACGGTTATTCAACCCGCGTAGACCACCGCAGCTTGCGTGATCAAGGCATTGCCAGGTCCCCTGAGCGCCACCTCGGCCAACGCTTCGTCAAGGAGATGGCAGACGCCGAGAAGTCGCAGTATGCTCAATGTCGTAAAGCCGTGAAGGCAGCTTCAGCAGTTAAAAATCTGGGAGAGGTAAGTGCCTAACCCATCGATTCTGCGACAAAGTCGCAGAATCGCAATGGCACCTACTAAACACAGCAGAAAAGCCCCGGCCTATCGCCGGGGCCCTCTTGGCATCAAGGCCGCTTACAGCGTCCTCCGGTCAAAGTAGTGATTCATCAAGCGCAGATACGCCCTCTTGTCCCGGTACCCACTGCAGATCTGGATTGCCCCCTGGGCTTGAAGAAGCGAGATAGCTGCATTCAGCCTTGCTCGGTCACGTACAGGCCCACAGCGCAGAACTTGGTTCTTGGGTGCGCATGTATCGGAATAACGCCCCTGCCACCACCTTGTGGCGAGATAGCTCTCCAATGCTTGAGCATCAATCTGATCTTGAGCCAGCGCAAACGCGGGCGAGAACAGATGCTTGTACTCCTCAACATGCCACCGAACGATGTCGAAGGCACGATTGATCGTATCGAGGGTGATGTCACCACCCTCTGCACTGAAGTACTGCATCGACGCTGCGAGTCGAGCAACGATCTCCATGATCTTTGCCGCGAAGTCATTGATATCACTCAAGTACTCCCCGTCGCGCAGCAAAGACTCAGTTTCTGATGCCAGTGCTACCCAGCGTGCCCTGGCATCGATGGAGAAGGACACCACTTCACGAGTAATGACTCCCGAAGCTGACAGCTCCTTGTACTTGTACAACAGCTCAGAGATCCGATCATGGAATGCCGGCAAATGCTCCCAAACCGGCTCCACGTCTTCGATCCGCCGATAACCCATCATGGAGCGAGGCCACGCAACCAGGTAGCGTGCCCAGTGTCCACTCCCCTTTGCGACAGAGCCTCGCCTATTGAGGAACTGCCTGAGTGGTTCGTACTGGGTCATGATGCTCACCGACACTCGCGGATTCATCGCAATCAGATGCTCGTTATCCGCACGGTCTAACGGCATCATTCCTGGCGAATCCCAGAGACGATTGAGCAGGCCCACATTCGCCATTGCCTCGCTCTTGAACAGCATATGACCTTCGTCAGTCGTGATGGCGATGGACTCACCATCACCCTGAACGGCCTCCATGATGGCCTTGGCCGTGATGTCCTGCCTCAGGAAGCAACGCAGGCGGGGCTGCAGAGGTTTCTTTTCTGAAAACCCCTTCAGCTGTGCCTCGAGTGCTTCGACAGACTTGCCAGCAGCAACTGCTTTACTGATCGCGCTCCTCAGCCCCTTCATCTTGGCCGTCCAGAGTCCATAGTCGATCTCATAAGCCTCAGTCTGCTGCTTGAACGCAGCCATCGCCTTCGTGTCTGCATCGCGGAAAGGCGCCTGCAGCAGCTCGAACACCGTGGACTTGCGCTCACCAGACTCAGCCACAAGCATCAAGTTCTGGGTTACAGGCTTGATCTGTCCGGTCGGCAACTTGACATCAATCAGACCTTGGCACGCCATCGAAATGGCATTGATAAGACCCATGCCAACCATGGCGTCGGGAACTTGAACGTTGCGAAGGAGCTCAAGGCCTGCCTCACGAGCAACATGGTGAAAGGTTTCCAGGGGATATTTGGGGGCATAACGCTGCCAATTGGTTGTCATCATGCATCCTCCTCTGTCGAGCCAACCGCGGTCTGTTCTTCAACCTCAACCAACAGATGGCCACAGCTCTGGCACCGAGCAGCATCGCCCTCCGCATGGCGACGAAAACGCTCCTCCTTGAGCAGCTTGCGGAACTGAATCAGGTTCAGATCATGCTTGTACGCAGCATTGAACTGCTCTACCAAGATCTTCTTGCGCATCTTCTTTGCGATGTGCTGTTCCAGGATCGGATAGGCCTGCCTGAAGTCCTGCTCCAGCTTGCCCCTCCCCTTGGTCGACTGTTCACTCAAAGCGTGCGTGAGCGCGTCAAGCGGCGAAGAGTGGACTGCAAAATTAGCCATCATCACTTCTCCTCCTTCGCACGACGGAACTTCACTGCACGGCCTTCTACCCATGCCATTGCCTCATGCGTCCAGTAGAACTTCGGGGACAGTTCGCTGTCATAGAGCGGAATGCCCTTCGGGAAGTCCGGATCGGTCTTCATCAGCTCGTATGCCTTGCTCCTGCTGACGCGGAGCAGCTTGATCAGCTCCTTCAGACGCAGCGTCGGACTATCCGGCCAACCTGCTTTCCCAGCACTGTTGTTCTCTTCGGCCAAAGTCATGCTTTTGTCTACGCCCTGGCGCAGACTGGACGTCATGTGCTTCATTTGTTGATTCCTTCGTTGTGTTGAACGTTTCAGGAAGGAATCCGGCCGGTTTCCTATCGAAGGTGATTGGCCTCCGACGTGATCAGTGTCGATATGCTGCTGTTGGGGGTACAGGGAAAAAAAATCCAGGTTTTTTCCAGGGACGCGCACAACCGACCAGATCAAAGAAAAATCAAACACTTACATACCAGGGAGCTTTCGCTCCCTGGCATGTCTCGTCCTCTGCGCCCACAAACCGGTCCGTTCCATCCGATGTCCGCTCAGGACCTGAACTGCCTCTTGTTCGTACCTGATACAGATCCGTACCGGTACTGCTCCCCTACGACACCAACCGAGACGCTTGCGCTTCCAGCCTATCCTTGAGACTTTCCTTCGCAGGAGCCTGTGCAACCTCGCCATGCCCTGACGGATAAAACTCCTCGACCACAGCCGGCACGTCCTCATCCAAGTCCTCGAAGGCCCCGTTAGCGAAGCCCTGTCTCGCCGCCTCATCCAGGGCCGCTTGGTCGATGCCCGCTGCAGCTCTTGTTGCGTGTCGCTCAACCGCCTCTGCGACAGCCTGTTCGAGCGTCAGCCCGCTCCGAACCACCAGATCGACGTAGTAGATCGCTGATCGGTAGCTCATCGTCGTGGACTTGCCCCGCAGTTTCAGCTCGAGCGGCAGACAAGACAGCCTTCCGCCGGACACTGCACTGAGATAGTGCAGCCGTGCTGCCAGTGTGCGGATGGTGTTGTAGGAGGTGGTGCGCAGAACAAAGCTGCCCATCGCATCCCCCTCCCCGTCCCCAATGACCACATTCAAGCGGGCATAGGCTTTGCAGCCCCCACTGGCAAACTGGCACGCATCCGGACCAGGACAAGGCAACGTCTCCATGCCTTCAGGGCCAGCTCGCCGGCAGGTGTCTCCATTGCCTACACACAGCGGTCTTCCGTTCTCGCGATTGAACAGCGAGTAGTCAGCCCGCAGGTTCAGTGTTGGGTCGTCGAAGAGCAGGCGCACTGGAATGGACCTCAGCTTGTTACCGTCCGATGCCTGCCGCAATTCCTCATCCAACGGGTGCAACACCCAGCCCTCCCTGTTCTGCACTTGGCTGGTAAGGGTGAACTGATCATCCTTTTCGGGTAGTCGCTTGCCATTACGCTCCACTACCCGGCCAATGGAAATACGCCCAATCACGGGCGGCGTTATTGCCAGTCCCTTCAGCATGATTTGACCTCTTTGATCGTGGTGTTGATCCGGAAACGGCGCGAACCCGGACGGACGACCGTGCAGGCGGCAGCGATCTCCGGGTACTCGGCTGCAAGCCGCTTGGTGTCCAGGGACGTGCCATCCTTGCTGCGGCGGTAAATCACCTCCCCCAGCGAGCCAAACCTGGCAACGGAAGCGTCGCCCATGGCTTGCTGCAGCGTTTGTTTCAGCAGTTCTGCCTGCTGTTCTTGCCCTGCTACTGCCTCGTTGAGAGACACCAGGTTGGAGAACGTCTCGACCAGCGCCTCGTCCTGGCTGAAGTCGACAACCGTGTCTTTGCCCGGATACAGGCTCCGAAGCGCCCGAGCCGCCGATTCCGAGCCATCAGCCGGAGGTTCGATGTCATTGATGACGTGCTCCCAGAACCGGGCCTCCAATACCACCAAGCGGCTGATGATCTCTTCGTCTCGCTCAATACGGTGGATCCTTAGCGCCTGGCCACACAGCAGCACTGCCACATCTGCCGCCTGCTTCCCCGTCACTGCCAACTGATGCTGTACCTGCAGCTGCACGTACTCGGGAACCCCGTCTTTCCACAGCCGAGAGCCGAACTCCCCTGCTGTCTTGCACTCAAGAATTTGGACCGCCGGGGAACCAATTACCTCTCGATCGAGGTTGGCCAGCATGTGCGGAAAGGTCGGGTGCTGCAGAACGGCGTTGACCCGGCGTACCCGGTTCCCCGTGCGCTCCTGGTAGGCCGTGGCCACCATGGGTTCGAGCAGGGTTCCCCAGTAGCGGGGATCCTCTTGTCCAGGGGGGATCTCTTCCATCGGCTTGCGCCCCGTCTTCTCCTGCCACAGCTCCAGCTGGCTCTTGTAGGGGTTCAACCCGACGGCGGTGGCAGCATCCGAACTACCGATGCCGCCATTGCGGACCTCCAGCCACTGCTGGCGATCCAGTGAACGCGTATCAACCAAACGCAACGCGGTGTGCTTGCTCATTGGCAATCTCCGGAATAGAAAAGGCCGCCTTGATGGGCGGCCTTGGTCAGATCTTTCATTTCAAGCTATCGATGTGGGCAAGATGGATGGACGAAGCGACAGCACTGCTCGCTGCAGGTCTGTCAGACCATGCCTTGAGAGGCCATCGAGACCACCTCATGGCTGGTGACAACGAAATGGTCCAACAGCCTCACGTCCACGGTGTCCAAGGCAGCCTTCAGCCGCGCCGTGACTGCCCGATCTGACGCAGAGGGCTGCAAGCTACCGCTTGGATGGTTGTGAGCCATGAGTACCGCCGATGCATTGTGGGCAAGTGCCCTCTGAACCACGATCCGAGGATGGACCTCGGCTGCATCGATCGTCCCTGAGAAAAGCCGCTCAACTGCGATGAGCTGGAACCGCGTGTTGAGAAAGGCAACCTCGAAATGCTCGCGGTCTTCGCCTCCCAGACGTAGCCGGAAGAACAATGCACCCTGGGTTGCTCCTCCCAGCACCTCCCCTGGCAACGATGCCCGTTTCTGCAGGATCTGCAGCGCCCTCGCAATCGTCCTGTCCTCACGTACCCGGATCCTGCTCTCCTCCTCATCGGATCCGGCCCTTGATGTGGTCATGTGATAGGCCTGCGCTTCCATCAGGCCACCAACTTCATCACTTCATCCCACGCGCGCTGCTTGAGCTGAGCTCCAGCACCGAACCATGCCGCATCACGGCGGTGATCATCGCTACGGGCTCGTCGATGGTGGTCAACGTACTCCGTGACGCTGTTGAGTACGCCCCAGGCCGTTGCACGGCTGGAAGGCAAAAACGCGCCTTTACCGCCGCCCTCATACAGGGCACGGACACTGGCCAGCGCCTGTTCGTTGACGACCTCAGCGGTGCTGCCCTGGCCTTGGTAGGTAAGCACCCGTCGCAACAGACCATCGACCGTATCGGGGTCAACTGGACGGTCGCAGAGGGCTTTCATGCGAGCCACGAAGCTGTCCCATGTCGAGACGGTGATCCCCAACTGCCGCTTCACGGCATCCGGGTCGAACTGACTGCGGTGCGGGACCTTGATGGCTCCGCTGCTGTCTCCCAGAGCGATCTGTAAGGTGTTGTTGCACACCACCCGCACCGAGGTGAACTGCGCCGTCGTGGCCAACGTGCCGTCACAAGCGGTGGCCAACAAAAGATAGCCATCCACCCTGTCACGCCCCTTCAGCGAAGTGCTCTGGCCCGTCCGAGCCATGGCCCAGAACTTCTTGCCGCCCTTGAGTACACCCGCCGTCTCCAGTTCAAAGCCACTGTGCTGCGTCAGATCACGGTAGAACTCCAGGATCTCTCCCGGCTGGACCACCTTGAACCGCTTGGAGACGACTGCCAACGGCTCCCTGGTATCGGAGCGATAGAGCACTTTCTGCTCCGGGAAGGAGTGGATGGCACCGATGGCATTGCTACCCGTGATGAAGCGGACCTCGGAGTCCTCGATCTGCCAATCCATGCCTGCCTGACGCTTCCAGACCTCAATGGGCTGTTGCTGTTCAAGCTTATTGCCCAGACCGTGCCACGGCTTAGCACCGGCATAGGCCATTGTTTCAACCAGATGCATCGTATTTTCCTCGCTTCTTACGGCACAAACGCACAAGGCCCGGACGATGCCGGGCCTTGTGCGTATGCCAATGCAGAATCAATTAAAAGGGTCGATGTCTTCACTGCCCGAAGACAGAGCACATCGAGCAACCGCAGCGATGATGGATGCTGCGACGACCAAAACACAGTACAGACAATCGGATCTTTCTTTCATACAGCCATATCCAAAGCAGATGCATCATCGCGGAGCATCTACACGCGAAGCCAGCAACCGCCAGCCTCATCAAAATGATATGTGCTTGAAATTTTTTACAATCATATTAATAAAATTAAACTGAATTTCCTTTATGGAAAATTAGGTTAAATATTTATTCCAGTCCTGAATATATCAACCTTGGTCTCAAGACATTTACGCAAACTGAGATCATTTACGCCTACCTCGAACCACCCTCCGGGCTTTTGGAAGAAGTCCAACCCCCGGCCAATCTTGATCACCCAGCCGTTGTCGATACGAATCTCTCGGTCGTGCATGTTCGGGTTCAACTTCACTTCCAGCTCGACATCCAATTCCAGCAGGCTCTGCTTCAACTCATCGAGCTTCTCAGCGATGTCGGCCAACTGGGTCTTATCGTCGTAGCCGGTGATCAGGCTGATCTTCTTCACGGTTCCAGCCTTCAGCACCGTTTCGCAGAAGCGCACGAAATTCTGAATCTGGTGTTGCAGGCGAATGTACGGATCTTCGATCACGACAGACTTCGCGCCCTGCAGGTAGGGGCCGAGAATCGACTCATAGCTGTACCCGGTGTCGCCATAGAGGATGGTGAAGTGCCGTTCCTTGAGCTCGATCGGTGACGGCCCAACCGCAATCGAAGCGGGGGCCGGTGATACCGGGGTCGGGCCCACTGGAGTCTCCTGTGCAGCAGGTGCCGCTTGTGCGGCGGGTTGCACTTCGACTGCCTCAGTCGGCTGCCCATCCGCCTGATTCAAACGACGGCGCGCAGGCTCTTGAGTTGCGGGCGCATCCTTCGATTCCGGGCAGAAAACCACCACTTCCTCGCCACTGGCCTTGAAGTAGGACAGGTTGATGCGCGCGAACTCGTCGTCCGGCTTGCGCTTGTTCATCTGCTCCTTGACGCGGCGGCGGCACTCGGTGGCATAGGCTACGTATTCCTCAAACTCCTCGTCCGTGGGTGGCCCATTTGGATGCAGCACCTTCAAGAATGCACAGACGGTCTTCTTGATACCTTTCTCGTCGCGCCCCTCGATTGATTTACCGAGCCGAATGCGCTTGCTCACTTCCTCATACCGATTCGTGTGCTTGAACTGGTAGTGGAAGGCCTCGGCCAAATAATCGGTGATGAATCCGTAGTTGCTCGTCAGGAACTCGCTACTGTTCTTCGGCATTTCCCAGCCTGGTATGTACGCGGCGAAGCGGTCCATCACAGCCAAGTCGAGCTCTGGCGGCAACGGCTGGAAAAGATCGTGCTCGTTGGAGTTCACCACCTGCTGCACGGACACGTCGATGTTGCCAACGAAGCTCAAACTGGCATCAGCAATAACCTCAGCCCCGCGCGAAAAGCGCCCGTTGGCCATGAAGTCCTTCATGATCTGGATGGTGTCCGGATCGCGCACTTTGATCCCGCCAACCTCGTCAAAGGCAACCGTGTCCCAGAAGCCAACCAAGCCCACCTTGCGGCGCGCGTTGTTGTAGAACAGCGTTGCCTTGGTCGCTTGGCCGCCCGAGATCAAGGTAGCGTAGGGCGAGAATTCACTGAAGAAATAGGACTTGCCGGTGCCGCGTGGTCCCAGCTCGATGTAGTTGTAGTTGGGCTCAACCAGCGCAGCCAACCTGGCGATGAAGTGCATCTGCACGCGCTTCGAGAGCTTGCTGGGTTCCAGTCCCACAGAGCGTAACACCGCCGCGAGCCACTCATCACGCGTGAATGCCCCGCGCCCCTCTGCATAACGGTCGAAGTCAAAACGAGTCAGCTGGATCGGGCGCAGATCCTCAATGGAAAACGCATAGTCGTCTTCATCTATGTCGTTGTGCGCCAGGGTCACCTCCGCCCAAATGCCACCTTCCAGCAACCTGTCGTTGTCGCGGTAGAATTTTTCACCAATCGCGATGCGTTGCGAGTTGAAGTTCTCCAGCGATGCCCAGTGGCGCTTTTCTTTTTCGACGTAACGGACATGGACCTTGTCGATGAAGCGATGCTTGCCCTTGGTGGCGACCTTGGACTGCGCGGCGTTGGCCTCGTCCGGCCTAACGTAGTTCTCCTGCAGTGACGACAGCACGGCCTCCATGCCAGCATCCATCTCTGCCTGGTCATTGCTGGCGCAATACTTGGCAAGGAGGAACTCCAGGACGAACGTCGGGACGTTGGTGCCTTTTTTGATTCGATGCAGCAGGTCTTTGCGAAGCACCTTGCCGTCGAATGTGGCGTTTAGTTTTTGGTCGAGTTCGTCCATAGGGCTCATTCCGTATAGTCGGTTTCAAGCGCCAGATTGCTGTAGGCAGCCAGAGTCGTTGGGTTCAGCGCTTTGACCGAGAACTTGCCTCTGAACTCATCATCCATTCGCAGCGCAATCTGCTTGCGCTGGCCTGGCATCAGGGTCACAGTTCTGGTCGCGGGGTTCACATCGCCACCTGGGCGCGGCTCTCCCACCACATTGCCCTTGCTGTCTTGCGCTTCCAGCAAGATCTCCACGCTCATGTCTTGCGAGAACATGTCGTCGGCCACCAGTATCACTTCGATGACCGGCAATCGCGTAGTTATTCGTTTGGCGCCGTTCTTGTAGCTCAACTCCACCACCGCCTTGCGCAGTTCCGCATGAGCAGCGGTATCCAACCTGGCCACCAACACCGGCACAACGGCCTCGGCCAGGGATGCTCCGCCGTGAAAATACAGGTGCCCTGAGCGATAAGGCGCCATGCTGCGCGGTAGTGCCACTTGGGTGAAATCACCGCGAATGCCGACCTTCTCTGCACTGACAACCAAGCTGTGACCATCCGCTGTGCCGTCGCCCAGCATCATGCGGTCATGGGCATTCACCGGCCACTTGCCTTGCGGTTTCACGCATACATCGCCAGCTTCTGCTTGCGCGTTCAGGAAGAAGCCGTGGTCGGTGACGATGACCGCCTCTTTGAAGCCCATGCCACGCAGCTTATGCAGTGCCACGCGGATCAGCTTCAGCGTGCCAGGGATCAGCCCGAGCGTTGTCTCGGGGTTGCTTTCCAGTTGGCTGTCGATTTCCGTGGAGCGCAGCACCAGCAGGTCGACGGTTTCGGCAATCTTTGGCTTACCGCGAACAAAGTCGTTCAGCGGCATTTCCGCGAAGCGGTCGCCATACAGCTTGGCCAGCACACCCATGCGTTGCGGGACATTGCTCACCGGCGCGCCCGCCAGCTTGGGCACCAGGGAATCGTTCTCCAGTGATAGGGTCAGCCCCGTGCGTGCGCCAGGCAGCAAGCTCGCCATGCCCACCAGGGTGATGGTCGGAAGCTGCGCATAGGCCGCTTGCAGTTCGACGGGACCGTCTTCCGCCAGCAGCTTTTCGAGGGCCACGCCCAACTCGTAACGCAGGGCGTCCACCATCAGGTAGGCCACTTTGCGTCCGCTTTCCTTGAGTCGATCAGCCACCAGCCGATCAAAGGCATCGGCATTGGCCAGGCGCCCAGTGGGTGGCCAACCGGCGGACTCAACGTGCTTCACAAACACGCCCTGAACCTTCTCTGCCAAACGGCGATAACGCGCCCGAGCTTGGCTGATCACTTCATGCATCAAGCCATGCGGGTCGAGGAAGTCGCCCGCCGCTTGTTCGAACTCGCGCTGCAGACGATCTGCTTCACGCAGGCTGCCCAGGTAGAAGTCGATCAGCTCCGCTTGCGAGCGGGCGTGATCCGGTAGCTGGCGCTCAAAATCGTCGCAGGCCTCAACCAGGCTCAAGCCAGACCGCACCAGCTCCCACTGGGCCTGGCTTTCGCCCTTGCCGAGCCATACCGAACTCTTGTGGCGGGTCAGCACACGGCGCGTGGCATCGGTGTCACCGCTGATAATGCCCTTGATCGCAGTGCGCAGGAAGGTCCGCTCTTCGAAGGGGAAGGTGTCGCGCTCGCCCAGGTCTTCAATCGCACCGCACAGATCGGTCAGGTTGAGCTCCGCCTCGGTGGTCTCGGCGCGCTCGATGTATATCGCGCGTGACTTCGGGTCGCTGCGCAGACGGTCGCACACATCCTCGACGATGGGTTTGGCTTCCATCGGTGCGTGCGGCACCCCCTTCAAGGTGTCCGGCAATGCCACCGGCAAATCAAACACGAACTCGCTGAACAGCACGTAGCGCCACAGCTCATCCGCCAGGGCGGACCAGGTCTTGCCGCGCGTTTTCACGCTCAGGCCCAGAGTGGCTCGGAGGAAATCACGCGCCTCTTGCACCCAGCCTTCCTGCCCCTTGAGCGCCTCGGATTGACTGGCACTCGGGGCCAGCAATGCGGCCAGAATCTCGCGGCCGGACTCCACCCGCAGAGTGGCTCGCAACTGGGGCCAACTCACACCGCCGCCAATGGCGTCAATCACCGCATACTGCGGTCGTGGTTCGCGCACAAATAGGCTTCGAATTTCTGTCGCGTAATCTGGCTTAGCACGCAGGCACAGGCTCAGGTACTCGTCGCCATCGTCTTGCGGGAACACCGCGCCGCATTCTGCGTACAGCGCGAATGGATCAGCTTGCTTTTGCTCGTCTGTCTCTGGCCGCTTGGAGGGAACATAGATCAACACACCTTCCAAGGGCGCCTTGGGCTGTCCTACATCGCGCAGCGCCAGCAGCGCTGCCTCGCGGCTTTCGATGCTGCTTTCAGACGCATCTACCACCCGCACCTTGTCAGCCGCCAAGTCGAAACACAGCTCGCGGTAGCGCTTGTCGGCGTCATACACCACCAAGGCGCCAGCTTGCTTCAGACGCGGCCGCAGTACGCTTTCTCGAATGAATTCTGCAATCGTCATTTGTCACCCCGCAGGCTCAGGATGGACATCACCTCCTTGAGCATCTTGTCTGTTCGCGCCGTAATGGCGGCCTCGTTCCAATCATCTCGGCTGGCCAAGTCGGCATTCAGGTACAAGCCGTTGCGGTAGCCAATGAAATCACCCTGATCGTTCTTGCGATCGCGCTTCTTCAAGAATTCCATCGTGCCGAGCTTGGAGTTGTAGCCACTCAGGGTCAGGTTGCCGAGCTGGTGCGCACAGCGCTCGCGAATGGCAGCCGCAGTGCCTTTCTGGTTCCCTTCGAGCATCGTCACCCAGCCCGGCCCCAAGTTTTCGGTCTTCGGCAGGATGTGTTCGACGGTAAAAACGGGGCGATCATTGGCGTCATGCACCCACAGGTCGCGTTTGTTTTCACGGGTTTGGTGTGTCTCTTCCAGCTTGCAGAGCATGAACCGCGTGGCGTCGTAATTCTCCAGGTACACATCGCCCTTGAGGCGCGACTCGCAAACATCCTGCGGGGCTGCCCGTCCCAGCAACCAATTACTGCTCTGCTGGATGAAGCCGTCCAGCGCCGTGATCTCGCAACTGCGAATCTGCGTCAGCAGGTGGCTGACCAGTTCCATGAACATCGGGTCGAGTTCACGGGTCGGCGGCATATCGGTGAGGTTCCGCCAAAAGAACCACTTGGTGAGCAAAGCGGCCAAGCGGCTCAATGCGTCGCCCTCATTCCACTTCTGGCTCTGCGCGACCTGGCTGGCCCACAACAAGAATGCGTAAGCCGGCGCGGCTCCTAGGCGCTGCAGGTCTTGCAAGGCCGCTGCGGCAGCGTCGCCCCATTCCGCGCGTGCAACCATGGGATTGAGCAGCGCCGAGTAGGTTTTGCCCTTGGCCTGAAGCGCACCGAACAGCCAGACCGGTCGCTTGCGCAGCAGGGTGTCGTAGATGGTGATCAGGTTCGAGCGCGTGGCGCGGGTACAACCTTTGACCTCGACCCGCTTGAGGTACTTGAACATGTTGTAAAGCTGGCGCAGGAAGCGCTCCTGCACCGCCGGGTCGGGCAACAGGTCGATCAGGTCTTTCCACTCGTCAAATGCCCGGTCGATGCCATAGTCCGGACGCTTGTCCAACTCGGCCAGCAGGTTGTTCTTGATGATGTCGATGGCCGAGAGCGGGATACCCCGGTTGTTAATCGACTCGAACAACATGAATGCGTCGGAATGGCTGCGCACCTCGATCTTGACCAGCATGGCCGCTTTGAGCTTTTCCAGCAGGGCCAGTGCGCTGTCCTGGCTCAGCCCTTCCAGTCGCTCACAGAAGTAGCGGTAGGCGCGCGCAATGCGGCGGTTTCCGAAATTGCTCAAGCCCTTCGGCGCTTTCACCTGCTTGGGAAACAGATCGCTCAGCACCTTCTGGAAATCTGTCTTGTTCTGCGCTTGCTCGCTGGGCTCCAGACGCCACTGGCCAGAAGTGCGGACGAAGATGCGGCTTTCCAGGTTGTCCAGCTCCACCAGCAGACGGCGATCCGGATTCGGAATGGCATTCAGCTTGTCGTAGAACGCACAGAACAACAGGCTGATGGTGGTAAACCGCTGCTGGCCGTCGATCAGCTCAAGTCGGCCACCGGCCATGCCATCTTGCTGGGTGTTCACGCAGATGATGGAGCCCAGAAAGTGCCCACTTGGCGACTCCTCCAGGTCGTTGAACAGCGCGTCCCAGTTCTTGCCGCCCCATACATACTCGCGTTGGTACTTGGGAATGAAGAACGACGTGGTCCCATCGGGGCTGAAGTAGAAGCTGACCGGCAGCGCTTTGACGTCCTGAATCATTCATCGCCTCCGGTCTTCTTTCTGCCGCGCGTCTTCTTCGGCGCTACCTCGGGCTCGATGTACAAATCCTCCAGGCCATGCGCGATGGCGAGCGACTTGTCGGTCTTGCACTTCTCGCGAACGCGCTCGGGCCAGTAGTTCATGGCGAGCATCGCCCAGTCGTAGTCGCCTTTTTCCAGCTTGGCCCAGGTGTCTTTGAGCACCTTCTGCCAGGGCTTGTGGCGGAACAGCGGCCACAGCGGCGCGGCGCTGATCTGCACGCCATCATCGTGATTGGGCTTGTAGGTTGGCGCGAGCTTGAGCAGGGTGTCACGTAGCTCGATCAACTCCAGCTCGAAAGCTTGCAACGTCTCGAACTGCTTTTCGTCGTCACGGGTCCGAGCAGAACCCTTGTTGCGCAGAGCCGTCACGTCAGCGCCGACTTGTTTGAGCTTGGGTTCGACGAAGTCGTTGATCGCCGTATACAGTGTCTGGCTGCTGAGGCTGGGGTAATAAACCCACAGCGTGTAGCTGCCAGATGCGGTGGACAGCGGCCAGTAGATAGGCGCTTTGCGGCGGCTCTTGGTGTAGCGCTGCAGGTGGAAAGCAAAGAAATCCCGTTGCAGCCAGCGACGCACGTCTTCCGGCACCGCGATATCCACGCGAGCCAATACCTCCTCCACCAGACGCGCGAGGTCATGCGGGTGCCCTTGGTCGTCCACCAGGATGCCTTCGTGCACATGGAAGGGCGCGGCCCCGCCCGGCAGCATGCCTGGGCTCTTGGCAGGCAGTGGCTCGAAGGGTTCTGGCTCGGCAGGTGCGGCGCGCTCGCCGATGGCCAAGCGCCAGTCGAAACGGCCAAATGCCACGCCGACAGTCCAACTTAACAGGCCCGCCGTGTGGTCGCCCGGCGCTACGCGGTCTTCGTCGTCGGCCTCCTCGTCGAGGAGTTCGTCCGCTGCGCTCGCCGCCCCCTGGCTGGCCTGTACGGCGGTGCGGTCGGTATCGGAAAAGCCATAGAGGTCGAAGGCGATGGCGTCGATCTCAGCCTGAATGCGGGCAAGCTCTGCTTCAATAGCGGGAGGGTCGTAATCGCCCAGGCGAGAGCGCAGCGCGGCAGGCAGCGCAAACGCATGAGAGGTCTCTTCGATGGTGTCCAATGTGCGCTTGAGGGACCAGGCGCGGCACGACAATCTTGCCAGCTGAGATGATTGTGCATCTCCAATCGAGGGCCAGGGAAGCAACTGCAAAATACCGACGATAAACTCGGGGAACCCAAAGCGACCTAGAGCAACCTTAAAGAGATAATCAAAGGCTTGACTATTAAATAACGCCAGCGCTATCAATTCATCTCCCTCTGGGAAGAATGCGCAGTATCCACGGGCTGAAAAGCTACTTGCGCTCGCCAGTGCTTGAGGTGAAAAGCTTCGCGATCGCAGCGGCCACGTCAACCCCTTGCGACCGAAATACTCATTACCGTCAAGCCGTGTGCCAGCGATCGCCTTTGTTTGATAGCCAGCCCGCAACTCGCCCCCTTCATCCACCCATTTCAGGAGGAGCTGTTGGTCCGCATAGTAAGGTGAATGACTGCCGCCTTTTGCAAACGGCAACCACCCATCAGGGTTCATAGATTCCCACCATGCCCGCAGGAAACGATCGTCGTTTCCAGTCGTAAGCCCGTGTTTTACAAACCGGCCATCACACTCAAATCTGTCAAATTGGCTGAACTTTTCACGTACCTCTCCGCTCACCCAATAAGCGAATGGCGAGCCCGGTACTGCCCGGAACGATTCCGGCGCCACCTGAAATGACCGCGCATCACTCTGTCCTGTACGCAAGGCGCTGCAACTGGCCAGCAAATTAGTGGCTTTATCTTTATCCGCTAGCAGGCGTAGAAAGATTGTCATGCCTGTTTCTCCAATACATAGGCAGCAGCCTCGACCATTGCATCGTCCATTACTCCAAGCCCAAGGTCGGCCATCACTTCGGGGCGGGCAACGCCCAGCACCACATCCTCCCGCCACTTCTGAAAACTAGAGAGGAAGAAGCAAGTGCGCGATGTAATGGCGCCAATGCGCCCTCCAGAGCGCAGCAGTTCCAGGCCACGCTCGACCATGATGGCCAGCAGGTCGTTCTTGCTGCGCGGGTAGGCTTTGGCGAGCTGGTTCTTTGTGTTGGCAGCCAGTGCGCCAAAAGGCGGATTCATCACCACGACATCGAACACTTCACGGCATAGATCGATGAGCCGGAGACCTTGCAATGCGTCCTGTGCAAAAAGCCGCCCTTGGTAGGTGGATTTCGCCGCCTGGGCAAACTCGGTCAGCGCCTCACGCAGGCGCGCCTCCGCTTGCTGCCAGTTCTCTTGCTCCTGCGCAGCAAACAGGCCGGTGCCTTTGCCGACATAGACCTGGCGAATCAAGTTCGGCAGTTCGCGCTCGACCTGGAGCAGCACACCCAGCTCCGGCAGGCCCTTGAGCAGTTGCAGCGTCTTCTCGAATAGCTCGGCGTCGCGCTGATCGAGGTTGGCCGCAAACTGCTGGCGCAACTCACGCTCTGCCGGCGGCGCAATGGCGGCCACCACATGGCCCCGCCCGATCAGCGGGCGGTCTTTGGCCTTCACTCCTGCGTCGTGCCAAGCACGTTGCGCCCGCAGCCACAGCGCCAGCGAGGCGATCTGCGCGGCGCGCGGGTCGATGTCCACGCCATAGATATTGTGCTCGATGATCAGGCGCGGCACGTCGCACAGGAATGCCGCTTCGTCCTCATAGGTCTGGCTCAGTGGTTTGAGCGCAGCCTGGGGCTGGGTCGAGACTTCCAGCGAGCCCGGCCCGTGCTGTTGTTCCCAGGCCCAGGCCTCGCGATAGATCTCGGCAAAGAGATCGAAGGCATACAGGCCGAAGTGCATGGAGCCGCAGGCCGGGTCCAGCAGTTTGAGGGTGCGCGGGTCGCGCAGCTTGGTGGCTGCTTGAAGCGTTTCGTCGGGCTTGACCAGCAGGTACTGGCAGCGCTCCCGAAGGCCGGTGACCCCACCGGTCGCGTTGAACCAGAGACGCCCGAGGGTGTTGTCCACCAGAAACTCCACCACGTAGCGCGGAGTAAAGAACTGGTTGCGCACGGCCAATTCGCGGCTGTTGCGCGGCGCCTGGCTGGCATCGCGCATGGCTTTGCGCTCTTCTTTGGAGTTGAAGTACTGGTAGATCCAGCCGATGGTTTCGTCCTCGCTCCACAGTGGGGCGATGTCGGCATCGTTGATCAGGTTCAGCACTTGCAGCAGTGCCGCCTCGCGCGGGAACAGGCGGCCCTGCGGTGAGTAGCGGTCGAACAGGCCCGGCAGGTCTTGCGCGAGTTCATCAAACACACTGAACAGGTACACACGGTAGGCATCGCCGGTTTCACCCAGGCCGGTGCCGGCCAGTCGCGCATAGAGCTGAAAGCCCTTGGCCTGGAAGCCGTTGCCCACCGACTCGATCAGCAGCCCCCGCGCTTCCGCCATGCGCAGCGCTGCCAGGCGGTTGAGCACGGTAAAGGCCTGCTCGCGCACGATGCGATCCAGCCCCTGCATGGCGTTCATGTCGCCGCTGGCTGTGTAGTGCGCCAGGGTGTCGCGCAGGATGCGGGCAGTTTCGCGCTGCGCGTCGTTTATATGGCGCAGGCTGGCTAGCTCCGCCACGGTGCCCGCGTTGGGGTCCATGCCGTAGTCGTTCTGCAGCTGGCGGGTGAATTCCTCTTCCAGCACGCGGCGCGCGTCGTTGACGAAGCGCTGGAGGCGGTTTCTTGTTGTTAGGTCGAAGGCCATGGATTAGCGCGCTCCAGTATCGTAGGCGGCGAGATCTCGATCCAGCGACCAAATCAACACACGCGACATGGCATGGCGGTCGCGAGTTTGCTCCCATTCTTTGATGATGGAGAGGTCACTGAGGCTGACGCCTTCACGAGTTTGACGGTCTGACTTATTGCGTTGCGCATAGCCAGGGAAATCGCCAAGCCAGCGTAGAAAGACTTCGCTATCGGGAAAATAAGTTGTTCTAAAGGGCGCCTTGTTATTGAACGCCTGTGTAACTTGCTCGACGAGTGACTGAGCAAACTGGCGACGCAGACGGCCATCGGCCAGGTCGGCAATATGATCACCAGTCTCCCAAATGGTAGCCATTGGCAAAAGGAAATAATCGCCTTGCTCAACCCGGACTACAAATTCGTCCAAGATGTTGCCTCGATCTTGATTGAAGCCTGGCACGTCCAAAACATTCAGATACACCGACGTATCCAGCAAGACGATGTCACTCATTGCTGGCTCCCGAACGCATCTTGGCCAGCCAATCCAGCGCACGCTGTTTGCGTGCATCACCCGTTGGGTGATACTTGACGAAGCGCTCCAACGCACCAGAGGTCATCAGGTGGCCCAGGGTGCCTTGAGCTATCAGTTCTGGATAGTCAGGAACATCGGCCAGGCGCACCAGGCGGCTGGCGCCGTCTTCAGGGTGGCGATAGCAAAAAACCACATCAGGTACAGCACTGTCCGGCAACGCATCCAGCATGGCTGGATTGTGGGTAGAGAGCAGTACGCGCAGGTTGCGCTGGCTAGCGATGTTTTGAATTTGTTGCAGCAGGTGGTGAGCCCGGCTGGGGTGTACGCCATTGTCGATTTCTTCGATCACCACCAGACTGCCTTCCGGGGCTGACAACATCGCAGCGGCAATAGCCAGAACGCGCAAGGTGCCATCGGAGAGCAAAGAAGCATCTCGCTGATCTGTCCTGCCACCAAAGGTCTCGGTGAGCTGAACCATCACGCCACCGCGCGGCTCCTCTAGGAAGGACAGGCCGGCGATATCTTGCTCGGGCAAGCTCTGAATGAAACTTAGAATGGCGACACGGTTGCTGGCATGAGGCTCATTCTGAGCTTGTTCCTCACGCCCCCACAGATTGAATAACACCGCCGAGACGTTGCGGCCGTTGCCTTGCAAGTCTTTGTCAGAGGGAAACGCATACTCACGCATTTGTGCTGGCACGGGATCGAGAAAAAGAATGGCAGCAAGCAATTGCTCCAAGTCTTTAGTAATCGGAGGAATTCGCTCTCGCGATGTTTTGTGCGCCGCGTCGAAAGTAGCTGGGCTCGTTAGCTGCGTGAATATTGCCGCTTGGTCAGTGCACGTCACACGTGGCTTTCTGCCGCCTTTTGCGAAGTTGTTGTACGCCACTCTGGCGTCAGTGCCCTGGCCATTTGAGGGTTGATCCATTGTGTACAGCGGCACAGAAGCACCTGTGTGAGTCAGGGTTTCCTCTGTGATATGCAGACCATCCGTGCGGCGGCCAATTCGCATACTGAGCTGATTCCACTCGGTGGCATTCGTATACGCGCCCAAACCAAAGGACTCGCCACGGTGATAAGCCAAATCCTCAAGCTTACCGCGCACGACTTGATCACCGCTTTGCACAGCAAACCGGATAGCCGAAAGTTTTTGCCCTTGAGCCAGCCAGGACAAGAGTCGCAAGCATTCGATGACATTGCTCTTACCTGAGGCATTAGCACCGATCAGTACCGTCAGTGCAGACAGCGGTAATGTTGCCTGTCGGTAGCTTTTGAAGTCTTCCAAAGTGATGGCCGTGAGCATGGTCACTCTCCTTTGAGCGCAAATGACACTTCGATCTCGGCATACAGCGCGAGCTGAGCCTTGATCTCGTGGAGCTGTTGAATCAGCGCGTCGATGTCTGCCGCAGAGGTCATCTTCACCGGCACGGCAATTGACTTGGTGAGCTTGACCGGTCCTTTTCCGCCGGTCTTGGCGCGCTCTTCTTCCATGCGCTGGCGAAGCCGTTCCTGACCCTGGCGTTGAATGAAGCGCTTAAGGTCTTCGAGAGTGCTGTTGATGTCGTAGTCGCGGGCCAGTAGCTTCTTGAGTCCGGCCAGATCCTGTGTAGCAGCCAGGGCGAGTCCGTCCAGCCGGTTCACGGCGTTGCCGCGCTCCTCCTGGGTGAGCTCTTCCCACTCGGGGATGCGCTGCAGATCCTCGACACCTTCCTTCAAACGCAGTTTTTGCTGGTCGGAGAGCGTGATGACCGCATCGCGCACGCGGCCCTTCAGATGGGTGAGCTGCGAATTGAAGTCGGCGGTGTGTTTGTAGAAGTCTTCTTTGCCCAGGCGCTCTGACTGGGTTCCCAGATCTTCGGCAAGTTCGCGGCGCAGCTCCCCTGGCACACCGGTATCCGGCAATGCCTCGATGTCGCGGCGATGAGCTTGCAAATCACGTAGGGTGGCGTCGAGCCCGTTGTCGAGCACCCGCTTCACTTCGAGGGCCCACTTGAGATTGTCGTAAATGGCGGAGGTTTCGGCACCCAGGCGCTGCGGGGCGTCGGAGGCATCGGTGAACAGGACATCGGCAATGTCCTGGTTCAAAGTACGGATGCGTTCGCTACCCGCCAGCCCAAGGCCGCTGAGCTTTTCAGCCAAGGAGCCGTAATCGTGCTGGAAGCGCGGGAAGTGCTTGGCCGCCGCCTTGCTGATCTCTTGCTCAAGCGGGATCACCATGTCACCGACCAGTTCAGTGAGCCGCTCTGCCGCCCGACCGAGCATTTCGATGGACGGGCGCTCGTCGCGCAGGGCCACGCCGATCTGCTTGAAGGAGTTGTTGGTCTTCAGGGCATCGATGGCCTGTTGCCCAGCGGCCGTGACTTCGCGTCCCGAGACCTTGAGCTTGATCTCTCCAGCCATAAGCATGGCCGCGACTATGTACCGCGTGGTGTCCGGCGACCACCCGAACGGGGCGCTGCTGAAGTCGTCGAGCAGGCGCTTGCCATCGACCGTGCCGCGCTTGTCGATGTAGTCGCGGATGCTGATCATCGCTTTATGGTCGGTTTTGAACGAGGCACGACCGGCCACGGTTTGCACCAAACCGAGCGGGTCCAGTGCACTGCTGATGGCTGCGGGGTTGGCGACTTTCAGGAACTTCTCGGCGGTGTCGGTTCCGGCGCGTACTGGGGCTTCGACATAGCGGTCGAAGACTTGGTCGGCCACATCGGAGAGCAGCTTCTTGGCGGCCTCCAACAGATCAGCATCCAGCGCCGATACCGCCGTAGCCTGGCCCCGGAAGACAAACGAGCCCGCTTGCAGGGTTTGCTTGATCTTGCTCTGCAGTTGGGTCGCTAGCTTGGCGGCGCGGTCGAGCTGGCCGGTGCAGTAGTCCTTGACCTCTTGGTCGGGCTCGTTGCGGTGCAGTTCGGCGATGCGCTGGCAGCGATAGATTTCGTTTGCCAGATCGTCGAGTTCGGAATTGGCGCGAGCCAAGAGCCCGATGACATTCCGGCCCGCGCGGCTGCGGGAGTCATCCAGCATCCGGTTCTTGGCGGTCTCGTAGTCGCTGGCAGGCACCAACTCGACAACGGTCTGGATGGTGCTCTGATCACCGGCCAGACTGGTGATGGCGCTGCCGGCCTGGACCTTCAGGCCCGTTGCGACGGCCATCGTGCCGTGGAGGGTGACACGGGGCAGCGGATCGAAGGTCTCACGCAGTGCATCGTTGAAGATGCGTTTCACGTCGACAGTGCGCAGTGCAATGGCGCCGCGCTCCTGTTCGATATCTCGCAGCTTCTCGCTGAGGAATACCAGGCTGCCATCCTTTTCGCCCAGCGGCACATGCACGTCGCCCAGCATTTCTTCAACGGCCTTCTTGACCGTGTCGAGCTGCGAAGCTGCTGTGACGGAGGGATGCATCAGGCTGGCGACGTTCTGCACTGACACCGGCAGGTTGCCCAGAATCTGCAGCACGGCGACGGACTTGGCGATGTCCTGATGGAGCTGCGAATCCGGGAAGCGAATCTGGACCTTGCCAACCGCTTGATGAATAGACGTGAAGGCGCGGCGGATATCCTTTTCCAGCTCGTCGTACAGGGTGACCGTGGTGGCGAGCCAGCCCACGGGCTGATCGGCCATGGCCTTGGAGCCGCCTTCACCCTTGAGGACATCCTGGATCACCTTGATCGCAGAGCGCAGGCCGATACCGCCAGTGGACTTGGCCAGTGCACCCAGCAGGTGCAGCAGGATGTCGAAGTGAGCCGGCAGGAATGGGTAGAGATTGGTGAAGCTCTCTTTGCTGAAGTCCGCGTCGTAATACTTGGCGTCTTGCAGCTTGGTGTTGTGCCGCAGCGCCTGGCCGTGGGCTTCGAACAGCTTGCCCAGCTCAGTCTCGCCAGCCGGTGATTTGCCGAGCAGACGTCGGTAGCAGATCTCTTTGATGTCGCTCGATTCCAGGTCGATCTGAATCGGAAAGCGGTCTTTCAGCTTATAGAGCTTGTCCGAGTTCAGCGCTGCGCGAGGATCGTCCTCAGTAAGGGTCTGCTGCGCAGTGGAGATGATCCAGGCCTTGCCATCGCCCAGCCTCTTGAGGTTCTTGGCCAGACCATCGAGGTTTAGGATCAGGTTGTCGCGCGAGGCTACGTACTGCCCAACTTCGTCGACGATGAAGATGATGTTCTGCTTGCCGCTCTTCTCGCGGACGATGTCGATCATCTCTTGCACGCGCTGGTCTTCGAACTGGAAGAAGCCTTCGGTGCTGGACGAGAATGACTTGGCCTCCGGGAAGAGTGCCGGGTACATCTCATGGGCGATCTTCGGGATCAAGCCATCGATGGCCAGTGGGTTGTTCTGCACGCGAGCCCAGGTGGCACCTGGTAGCGCCTGGGCGATGCGCTCATGGAGTTCGGGCGTGCGGCCGTCCTTCTCGACCATACGCTCAAAAGCGGCAACCTTCAGGTTGCGCGAGTAGCCGGCCCACTGCAGCACCTTGAAGTAGAGGACGGTGGAGACGTCTTCCATGGTGGCGCCGGCGAGCATTTCACTGGCCAGGTCCAGCATGACCACGGCGGCCGGGAAGCGCTGCGCCACGGTGCTGAGGAGAGCCTTGGTCTGCGGCTTGTGCAGGCGGTCCTGCAGGTATTTGATGAACGGAGTGCCGTCGATGGTGCGCTGATCATCAAACGCCAAGCCGAGGTACTTGGTAAACGAGCTCTTACCGGAGCCGTAAAAGCCCGAGACCCAAACGCCCACCTCATTCTCGCCACCGGACTCCATCGCGAGCTGCATGCGATCGAGGAGCTTGCGAAACTGCTCCTCAATGCTCTCGGTGACCACGTACTCGGAGATCTCAGCCTTGAGGCGGCCTTCTTGCGAGGCGCCATAGGTGATGACCTTCTCGATGGTCCGGTAGATGTCCTTGCTTGGGTCGAAGAGTGAGCGAATGGTCATATGGTTTGTCCCAGGGTTCTTTTGTCTGTTCAGCCGCCGACGTGAACGGAGCGGTAATTGCCGTCTTCCGGGTAGAAGCCGAGAAACTTCAGGCGTGTCTTGCCGGTTCGCACGCCGGGGTACAGAAAAATCGTCGGCACGTGAAACTTGCCCTGGAGCTGGCTTTCGATGGCGCCGATGCGCATAAACGGATGCAGTGCCTCAAGATCCGTTACCAACAGCAGCGCGTTCTGCTGGCCTTCGAGCGGCTGCAGGGCATCCTCCAGCCGCTTCAGCAGGCCGTTATCCGCCGTCAGGATGTCCGCCAGCGCCTTGTTGGTACGTGGCCAATCCAAGGGCGCTGACTTGTCCTCCATCACGCACAGCGACCAGAACGGGTCGTCTTTCAGTAGGGCCCAGATCTGTTCAGCGATGGAGAACGTGTGCACATCCCAGCCTTCCTGGTGCAGCTTGGCCACCCAAGCGGGCGTTTGCCGCTTCACCTCGAGGATTTGTTCTGGCGGGAAGACGAGGTAATAGATCGGTTCGAAGCTCGCATGACCGAGCTCACGCCCGTGGCGGATGCGCTCGCGCAACTCGTCGAAATCAGCTTTGAGTGAGGACATCGCAGAGCGCCTCCATGTCTTGTTGTTTCCAGCTGATGCGAATCACGTCGCCAGCAGCCTGGACGATGAGCAACCCCTTCAGCGAGAGCCGTTTGATTTCCTCCAGCACGTCTTCGCGCGCCAGGCCAAACAGCTGCCAGTCTTCGTGGGTCAGCAGAGCGTTGTCACCGACGCCGGAAAAGTGCAGTTCGTAGGCCAAGTAAGCGGCCACGGCTGGCGAAATACGGAACGGCAGGATGCGACGGCTTGAGCGCAGTCCACGTTCGAGCATTCCGTAGTCGGCGCAGCATCCGGTCAGATAGGCGGAGACACGCCGCACAGTGGTTTCCGACCAGCGTTTGATGGTCTTGCCGTCATCGATGCCGCGCTCGACAAAGGTCCGCGCGTCGTCATTGGTGATCAGGGTATATCCACCGGCGTACCGAGCCCAGTAAACGTGGCGCACGAAGTCGCCAAGGATCGGGTTGGCCCGACTCGTAAAAACGAGCATGAGCTGCGTCAGGTCAGCCGTGGATATCGTTGCGGACAGCCGCTTGAGATGTGCTGCTGGTGCACCACCTGCCACGAGATAGCGTGGAGCGAAGCATTCGACGACGATGTTGCGAAGTCGGCGCGCGGTAACGGTGGGGAATCGACCCGATTCCAGTGCGACCTGATGCAACTGGTTCGCCGACATGCCAGGCGACCACAGGTCGAGCAGCGTCTTGGTTTCGTTGACGAGCCCAAGGCCTGCTTGCAACTGAGTCGTGTAGGGCGTGTTGTCGGCCACGATCACCCCACCAGATACGGATAAGTTCTGGCGTTCTGTGTGAACGCCGATAGATAGGCCGCAGCGATAGCCTTCAGTGTGTCGGTGGAATCGAGATCCTTGATGCCCCCGACCGCCGTTGGACCCACGCTGGAAGTGCCGCCCGTGGCAGCCAATCGCTTCAACGCATCAAGCGCAGCCTCTTTGCTTTGTGGCGCCTGGCTGGCGAGTTCTTCTCCCACGCTACTTTGCACGGTCGCGTGCAGGTCTTGCTCGACCTCTTCGGGCAACCTGAACAGGTGGTAGCTACCCACGCTCAAATGCTCGTCGTGCAATCGTCTGGCTGCTTCCAGCACACCGTGGTACTGAGCGAGGCGAGACGTTTTCGAGAAGACCGGCTCCAGGAAGAGCTTGCTTGATGCCTCATAGAACGCCGTTGGCCACCAGGCGTACTGAGCACGCTCGCCAAGGAAGCCGACAAGCATCCTCATCTGCAGCAATGTCGGTAAGTAGGATTCTTTCATCTCAATTCTCGTCATTCGTTTGTTCTACCGACGCGACCGGCGCCGGCAGTGGTAGCCATTGTTCAGTCACATTCCGCTCCTGCTCGGGCCGCATCCAAGGGCGCATACCCTGGTGCCAGCACGGCGTTCTTGACGCCGTACAAGGCCAAGTGGTCCTTCAGCCATAGTCTGTACTCCGGCCCACGAAGGCTGTGGTCTGCGGAGCAGTCGACGCTCCACTTGCGCAGGATGTAGCCGGCAGTCGCTGCCCGAAGCTTCATCTTCACCATGCCGCCAGTCATGCCGTAATCCATCTCCGCGATCTCGGGACGCGGTTGATTGGGGTGCGGCACCAACTCCAGTTCCACGATCCTGGTCCACTGGATGTCCTGATCACTCATCTCGTGGGGCGCCACTAGCTGCGCCTTAAGCGCCACGGGGCACTTGATCCGGTTAATGACGAAATCCCGGAATTCCTGCGATTTGCGGTCGAAGGCGCGGACGAGCCAGCGCAAGCCGTTGTCGATCAACGCGAACGGGACGATCTCCCGCTCGGTGCGACCACTGGAGATGGAGTGGTACTCGATGCCGAGCGGACACGCCTGGTGAATCGCCCGAGTCACGCTCGCCAGCACATCCAGATCCATATGCGTGAGCCGTGACGGGCTCTCGCTGGCCACCCACGCCTTGAGCCGCATCGGCTCGCCATCGCCAAAACTCCGGGTCAGCCACGACAGGACCCGCTCCGGAGGGAAGTCGAAGATGGGGTGAAAGTCCGGCCCCAGGACGTAGGATTTACCCCGAGTGTCGTAGTCGATGTTGCCCGGGGCCAACTCCTTGTACAGCGCCAGATCCCTGGATGCGGCGGCGGACTGGATGCCAAACCGCGTGACCAAGTCCTGACGACGTATCTCCCCGATGAAGCGCACGCGCAACTCCACGAACGCGAGCCGGTCGCGTTGTGGCTGGGTTAGATCTGCAAGCTGTTCGTTCGACATCCGTGCGTTACCGGGAAAGATCACTCATCCGGGTCAGTAATTCCTTGTACGAGTTCTAGGGGAAAGCCTGCGGTCTGCCGGCAACCACCCAAACACTACCATCATGATCACACAAGGGCTGCATTTTGATAACCACCCCAGTTCGAGGCAGCCCATCCACCTGCAGATCTCTGCAGAGCGGCCATCAGGATGCTACGGCACCAAGATCAACACCATAGCCAGCTGCTGCCGATGGCCCTGATCGCAACTGGGAGTCGCAAGCCTGTCTGAAAACCAATGCGCTGATTCAAGACGCTTTGCCGCACCGATCCAGCGCACTCGTATGCCGTCGACATATGTGCCGAGAGGGCCATGCCCTGCCCGTCTACTCCCATCGCATGCACTGCTCTAACCAGAGGGGCCGATGCGCGCCACTTGCAGGCGCCCCGATGTCCAAAATGGTCCAGCCGCAGCCAGCTGCCTGCGGCATACCGGATGGCATACCAGTCAGCCCAGATATGAAAAAAGCCATTGATATCAATGGCTTTTTTCAAGCACCTGACGAACTAGCGGTTATGCGCGCTTAGCGAGAAACGGGGAAACCTTGGGCTGTTCTTCGCGCAGGCGATCCAGATAGTCCGACCAAGCCTGCATCATCTTCCGACGCTCGGGCAGATGGGTGGCACGGTTGTAGGCCCGACCGAGGGGATCCTTTACGGCATGCGCCAACTGATGCTCGATGTAGTCAGGGCGATACCCAAGCACCTCATCCAGTACGGTTCGCGCCATCGCACGAAATCCATGCCCAACCATGGTGTCCGAATCAAAGCCCAGGTTGCGCAAGGCCGCATTGAGCGTGTTCTCACTCATTGGCTTATGGGCAGTACGGACACTAGGGAAGACGAACTCACTGCGCTTGGTGTAGGGGTAGAGGCCCTGCAAGACATCCACCGCCTGTCTGGAAAGCGGGACGATGTGCGAAGTCTTTGTCTTACTGGTCACATACCGCCACTCGGCAGCCACAAGATCGATGTCAGCCCATTTGGCCTGCCGCAGCTCTCCTGGGCGCACGAACAGCATTGGAGCCAGCTTGAGGGCAGCCTGCGTCACAAAGGCCCCCTGGTAGCCCCAGAGAGCGCGCAAGAGCTCACCGATTGCAGCAGGCTCGGTCACACTGGCGAAGTGCTTGGTCTTTGGTTGCTCCAACGCACCTGTGAGGTCCTGTGCGGGATTTCGATCAGCTCGCCCCGTGGCAATGGCATAGCGGAAGATCCTGCCGGCATGCGCCCTTGCCCTGTGTGCCGTCTCAACGACCCCTCGCTGTTCAAGCTTCCTAAGCGCCGCCAAAAGGATGGGCGCACTAACGTCACCGATAGGCAAGTCAGCCAGACCTGCCAGGTCCTTCTCGATCAACCTTCGCTCCCGCAAGACAGATCCAGGAGACAGCCCTTCCTTCGTCCGCTTGGCCAATAGCTCAAGGCCAATGGCACTGAAAGTGTTGGCAGACCGCTCCCCCTGCACTGCTCTCTCGATCCTGGCCATCTGTGCGGGGTTTGCACCGCTGCGCAACTGAGTACGTAGACGATCCCGCTCGGCTCGGGCAGCCTGCAGGGGCATCGAAGGGTACTCACCTAGAGTGACGATGCTTGCCTTGCCCAGGTGGCGGTAGCGGTAACGCCAGACCTTAGCGCCTGATGGACGAACTTCGATGCACAAGCCATTGGCGTCAGCCACCCTGAAGGGACTTTCCCTGGGCTTGAGTGCGCGCAACTTGGTGTCAGTCAGCATGTGAGTCAAGATCCTGTGAGTCACCCAGGGCCACACAGCCCGATGACACACACACTGACTCACTTTTTTAGTGGATGCAACCGGATGACGACAGACACAGGCGGACATCCTACCGTCGTGAAAGCCAAGATATACGTGGATAAATAGACTCTTTCGGACACTCGCGGATGTCTATGTGGTGGGCCCACCAGGATTCGAACCTGGAACCAAGGGATTATGAGGCCTCTACAGGGCTTCCACGACCTTCCATGAGCGGCCCCGTTTTAAGCTAAGTGGTTGATTTTCTCAGGATGTGAGACCACCTGTGCCCATCATCGTCCACCACTTTCCACGGACAAACGGTCACCGAGCGGTCACCAATGGGCGCGATGAAGGGAATGCTTACAGCGAAGGGACTGGCCGCCTTGCCGGTCGGCGAATGGGCCTCCGATCCGGCCCCGCGTGGCACCGGCTGTCTGGACGTGCGCAAGCTGGCTGGTGGGCACCTGCGGTTCTACTACCGGTACACGAAGGCCAACGGGCAACGCGACCGCCTGCTGATCGGCACGGGCTTGGCACTGACGGCAGCGCGCGAGGCAGCGGCGGAATTGTCCCGCCGGTACCAGGCCGGCGAGCGGGATCTGCGCGACTCGATGACCGCCGAAGCTGCGGCAGCGGAGCGCGCGAAGGAAGAGGCGCTGGCCGAATCGATGCGCCGATCAGGCGCCACTCTCGGTGCCCTGATGCTGGCCTATGCCCAGAGCCTGAAGGACGCCGGAAAGGTGTCTGCCGACGCCACCCGAGCGTCCATCAAGCGCCACATCGAGAAGCCGTGGCCAGCCCTGTGGGCGCGCCCAGCATCCGAGCTGGAACTGGACGACCTGATCCCGATCCTGTCGCGCCTGGTGCGCGGCAAGAAGATGCGCGAGGGTGGCAAGGTCAGGTCGTACCTTCGCGCAGCCTACGCGGCAGCGATCGCGGCAAAACAGGACGCCGCCGCCCCTGACGCGCTGCGTGCGCTCAACGTGTCCAGGAACCCAGCGCGCGACTTGGCCACGCTCGACAGCGGGCAGCCGCGCGACCGGGTTCTTTCGGTCGCGGAGCTTCGGGCCTACTGGCGCAGGATCGAGGTTATCCCCGGGCGACCCGGCGCGCTCCTGCGCTTCCACCTGCTGACCGGCGGCCAACGCATCGCTCAGATGATCCGGCTGCAATGGTCAGATCACGACCACGACGCCGACACCGATACCGGCTCCGTCCGCCTGCTCGACATCAAGGGCCGGCGGCGCCTGCCGCGCGTGCACCTGGTGCCGCTGCTCCCCCGCATGGCCACGGATCTCGAAACGTTACGCGGCGACGGTGAAGGTCCGCACCTGTTCTCGCTTACCGCCGGTAAGAAGGCGGCCAGCTATGACGAGTTCCGGGGCATCATGGACCCGGTAGTGGCCAGCATGGTTGCCGCTGGGGAACTGGCATCGCCGTTCACGCCAGGCGACCTGCGCCGCACAGTGGAAACGCGGCTCGCGGCGCTGGGCCTGTCCGAGGAAGTTCGTGGCCACCTGCAGTCCCACGGCCTGAGCGGTGTCCAGAAGCGGCACTACAACTTCTTCGAGTACGACGCGGAGAAGCGCGCTGCCGTTGAGGCGCTGCTTGAACTGCTCACCGGCGCGGGCGCCACCGTGCTGCAGATCCGCAAGGGCTCGGGCCGCTAGAACGGCAGGTCATCCGGCAGGTCCAAGCCTGCCAGACGGCTGGCGGCGCGCTGATGCCCACTGGCCGCCTGCCGGAGCCGTTGTGCGCTACGCTGCCGGCGCGCTCGGGACCGCCAGCTCCCCGAGGTATCCCGTTCGAGATCCGATGCCTGCTGCAGCTTGGCCGCAGCCTGGGCCTCCAGTGATGCCTGACTACTTCCACGATAGGTCATCATCAGAGCTTGGCACCACGCTGTCGCGCAGAACGCGACGGTCCAACAACCTCCCCCACTCAACCGCCAGCGGGCAGAAAAAAGGGCCCCGGAGGGGCCCTTATTCGGTCATCGACCGTGGATACTACTCAGCACCAGGCTCTGATGCGTCGGCTGGCACACCACTTCCCGCCTGCGCTCCATTGCGTCCTGGGCGAACTCGAACGCGCGTACCACCTGCCCCTGGATTCCCGGCGTCCACTGGCTCTCCACGGCTCGGTTCGGAGCTTGGGGCTGCGCTTGGGTCTGCGTCTGCAGCTGGAATGTCGGATTCATGGGACGTACCTTCGTGGGAATTGGGAAGAACCGGGAAATCGATGAATCGGGGTTGCTGGTGCTCGCTGGGGTATTGCAACATCCCCCAAGCAAACTGAACGAGAGCGTTTTCCGCAGCGGTCAGCGGGGACACCCTCTTGAAGAGGTTCGAAGCTTCTTTTCGGTCAATGACGAAGCTATGAGACGGGTAGTCATTGATCAGTGATTTTAAGGCGTCATCCTTAAGGTTCTGCGAATAGCTATCCAGCCGCCCGCCGTACTCAAAGGCGATTCGAGTAGCACGCTGGAGCTCTCCGAGCCGCAGGGGATCCACCTGGTTCAGGAGCGGCGCAGCCATGGCAGCACCAATGTGGGCAGCCATTTCCGCAGCCAGCTTGGTCGATAGCCCCATCCGCCTGGCTTCGCCCAGCATCTGGTGGTACCCCCACCGCACATGCTGTCCTACGACACCAAGGGCTTCTGTGATGTCCAGCCCAGAACTGCGCTCCTGCAGCTCGGTTCCCTTGAACACCTGGACGTCGAGAGGGCCCAACTCGCCCCGGTCGCCAATACCGAGCTCATTGGCAGCAATCGCGATCAAGGTGCCGGCACTCTTGCACCAGCTCGGGACTGCTACCCGGAGCCCATCCTTGTAATGATGACGGAGACAGCGAGCGATGCGGTATCCACCGTCCGGGTCGCCACCGAAGGTGCTCAGAACGACAGTAGCCCGCGGCTTGAGCGGCCGGCTCGCAAGCAAGTCGCTGAGCTGTGAGTGCAGCTCCCGCGTGATCGGGCTTGCGATAACAATGTAGTCGCGCCCCGGATCTTCGCCCGAAAGCATGTCCAAAACCTCTGCGTACGTTGACACCCTTCCCCCTATGAACGCCGTCCTGGCCGGCGAATCTTACACCGCGTTCCACACTTTCCAGATATCCCCCCCGTCTCACGCCCTGAGAAATTCTGAACGAGATTCCATCCATTAAGGATTGGGAGGCCTCCACTAGAGGTCATGCAACTGGCGTGCCACGCGGGAAGCGCCAAATTTATGCCTCACCTCCACGAGTTAGTAATTGTACTAATATGCGTGCCGTCTCGACTCGTGAGACAAGCCGCTCCCAGAGTACGCCTATGCAGTCCCTCCCCCTTCCCCACACCTTGGCGCAGCCCATCGGCCCGGCGCTGATCGACGGCCCGGCGCAGTTCGTGCCCCTGGCAGCAGCGCGCGCGCGGCTGGGCTTCCCGTCGCCAGCCGACGACTTCATGGATGAAGCGATCGACCTGCACCGCCTGCTGGTGCGCAACCCGGCCGCCACGTTCCTGTACCGGGCCGATGGCTGGTCCATGAGCGGCGCCGGCGTCAGCGATGGGGACATCTTGGTGGTGGACCGGTCGGTCACGCCACTGGCCGGGGATCTGGTCATTGCCATCTGGGATGGGAACCAGCCTACGTGCAAGGTGCTGCAGCTGTTCGAGAGCCACATGGAGCTGCATTCGGCCAACCCAGACTTCCCGCCGATCGTGCTCGAGCAGCCCACCGAGGTGGAGGTGTTCGCCGTTGTGGGCGTGGTTCGCCAAGTGAAGCGCCGAGGCCCGTATGTTCGGGCTCGTTGACGGGAACAACTTCTACGCCAGCTGCGAGCGCGTGTTCCAGCCGGCGCTGCGCGGCGTGCCGCTGGTGGTGCTGAGCAACAACGATGGCTGCGCGATCGCGCGATCGGCCGAGGCCAAGGCCCTGGGCATCAAGATGGGCCAGCCGGCCCATGAGCTGAAGCACCTGGTGCGTCGCCACGGTTTGCAGATGCGCTCGGCCAACTTCGGCCTGTACGGCGACATGAGCGCCCGCGTCGTGGCCATCTTGCGAGAAGCCGCGCCGCGGGTGGAGGTCTACAGCATCGATGAGAGCTTCATCGATCTGGAGGGTGTGCGGGACCGCGAGCGGTTCGCCCGGGATCTGCGGCAACGTGTGCACCGATGGACCGGCATTCCCAACTGCATCGGCATCGGGCCCACGAAGACGCTGGCCAAGCTGGCCAACAAGGTGGCCAAGAGCGCCGACGGCGTGATCGACCTCGGGGACGCAGACTACCGGAACTCGGTGCTGCGCACCTTCCCGGTTGGGGATTTGTGGGGCGTTGGCCGCCGGCTGGCACCGCGGCTGGAAGCCATGGGCATCAGCACCGCGGCCGCTCTACGCGATGCGCCGGCGGACGACATCCTGGCCACCTTCGGGGTGACGCTCGCGCGCACCCAACGCGAGCTGCAGGGGCACCCCTGCATGGAGCTGGAAGAGGTGGAGCCGGACCGGCAGCAGATCATGGTCAGCCGATCGTTCGCTGACCGAGTCGAGGATCACGAAGCCGTTGCCCAAGCGCTGGCCACCTTCGCCGTGCGCGCCTGCGAGAAGCTGCGTGCCCGGGGCCTGGTCACCGCCGGTGTGTGGGTGTTCGCCCATTCCGACGCGTTCCGGCCGGAGCTGCGGCAGCACAACGCCAGCAGGACCGTGGGCCTGCCCGCGTCGACCGCAGACACCACCGTGGTGCTGGGCGTCGTGCGCAAGCTACTGCGCGGGCTGCTCCGCGACGGCATTGGATACAAGAAGGCCGGCGTGGCGCTGCTCGACTTGGCCCGGCCGGATGAGCTGCAGGCGGATCTGTTCGGGCCGACGGTGGTTGGCAACGAGAGGCTGATGGCCACCATGGACCGAATCAACCAGAAGTTCGGGCGCGGCACGGCCGGCCTTGGCGCATCGGGTTGGCAGGCGCGGCCAGCGTGGGGCATGCGGCAGCACATGCTCTCGCCGAACTACACGACCTCCGTGCACGAGATCCCGCCGGCGCGATGCTGATGCACGGGCGGCAGGCACTCGTCTGGGTTCAAGCCTACGGCCGCCAGAAGGCGGCCGCAGGGGTGTGGATCAGGCCGGGTCGTCCAGGTGATCCAGCACGCTCTCCTTCCACTTCAGCTGCTGCACGTCCGTGCCAGCGAGCTGCTTCTTGTGGACCTGCAGCAGCACGCTGAAGGCCTTTCCGGCCTCAGTCGGGCACCACTGGCCATCGCGCTTCTCCTGAAGGCCATGATCCTTCAGCAGGCGGTTGAAGCGCTGAGCTGAGATGCCGAGCCGACGTCCCAGCTCGGTAGGCGTGAAGAACCGGACCCCATCCGCGAAGATGGCTACCGGCGCCGCCAGCAGCCATTCCTCCGGCAGATCATGGGACGCCGAATTGCTGACGATGGTTGCTATGCCTACAGGTGCCTGAAAGGCAGAGTCGGCGGCGTGAAGGGAAGCGCGTTTCACGGCCTTACCTGCCGTGAATACAGCGTTTTTACCGATGTAATTGCTCATTTGTTCATTGCTCGAGTTGAGCAGAATGTGAACTTGAGCCGGTTGACGTTCGCCAGCAAAACGCTATGATCGCCAACAGCAATTAGTCATTGCCTAATTTAGGAAATGCCTGAATTGCTCTCTGTGAATCGTTGGTAGCGATTCGTAGAGCAGCCGCGGTGCACAACTGCGGTTCTGGTAATAAGCGGCTCGAGGGATTCTTTCCAGGGAACCTCGGGCCGTTTTCTTTTTGCCACCCCCAGCTCTTGCAATTGGTGCGCTTGCGTGTCTGGAGGCGACGGCCAAAAGATAGTGGGGGTGATGGGGGCCGTCAACGCCAAATGTAGTGAAATTTGGTAATCCCTTGCAGCGCAAGGGTCATGCAATCGGCGCCGCGACTAGGCGGTCTTGACCTGCTTGTAAAGGCTGCGCAGTCAAGCCCGAGAAAGTTCATTTTTGCCGGCAAAGCTTGAGTGAGCCTCGTTCGCGGGTTCCAGACCCCGTGCACACCGGACCCACATGGCCTCGAGTTACGATCAAGCCATGTGCGGCCGCTTCGTCCAGCTCCCCGTTATCGACTTCGGCCTGCCCGACCTGGCGGACCTCGCCCCGGGCTTTGCCGAGATCCAGCCCAGTTTCAACCTGGCCCCTACCCAGCGCGCCGCAATCATTCTCGACCGCGGCGAAGGTCGGCAGGTCACCCGGATGGCCTGGGGCCTCCTGCCCTTCTGGGCCAAGGCGAAGGGCCTGCAGGGTTCAACCATCAACGCACGCATCGAGACAGTGGCCACCAAACCGGCCTTCCGCACCGCGTTCAAGAAGCGCCGCTGCGTGGTCCCCATGGCCGGCTACTACGAGTGGTCGGAAAACCCGGAGGACGGCGGAAAAGACCCGTGGTTCATCTACGCAGGCGGGCCGCTGCTGGCGGCCGGCCTGTGGGAAGACGCCAGCCCGCTCCTGCCCGATGGAAACTTGGGCACCTTCACCATCATCACCGGCGACAGCAGCGGCGTGTCGGCGGACATCCACGATCGCATGCCTGTGTGGCTGCAGGCCGGCCAGATCGATGACTGGATGGCCGCAAGCTCCGAAGATGCCATGGCCCTGCTTCTGGCCAGCGAGCCCCCGGCCATGGAGGCCTATCGCGTCGATCGCGCAGTCAATACGCCGCGTAACAACACAGAGCGGCTATTGCAGCCGCTCGGTTGATCAGATCTTATTCTTCCCGGCGCCAGTGTCTATCGGAACGCGCTGCCAGAGATGCTTCGAGCGTAGTCCTCATCCAACACCGCCGCAGCATCGCGCTGGCTCACATCGAGGTTCTCGAACATCCCTCGATAGATGATGTGGCTAGTTGTCTTGGCAGTACTCGACGAAATTGAAGCGCGGCCGAACAAGATCTGGTTGTCGGCCAGGTTCGCGGTGTTGTTAGCACCTCTCGCGACCGTCTTCGACACGCTCTTCGTCGCGCTACGGATTCGGCCGAAAAACCCATCTGCTGTGCGCCAAGCGGCAATCTGCGCAACCTCACCCAGCGGCACTTCCGCAGGGTTGAACGTGATTTGAGCGAAGTTCTGACCAACTGCAGTCTGGCGCCGGATCCAGATCTGCGGACCTGCAGTCGTCGCGACGAACGCCATCTGGAGCAGCTGCTCTTCCGTAGCCTGCGCCTGGAACGCGGCATCGCCCACGAAAATGTGCATCGGCCCATTGCCTTCCAGCCACTCGGCGAGCGTGGGCACCTTGACGTAGGCACAGAGCAGGAAGTTCTGGTTGCTCCCCAGCGAAGCCAGGGGATTGCCAGGCATGACCACGCCGTTGGGTGACGCGTTCACCCCATGGAAGTCCAACCCCTTCCCGTCGTAGCCAATCGCAGCTCCGGTACTGACAGCTACTCGACCATACGCGCCACCGATCGCGAGATCGTTGACCAGATCACCGTTGCTCGGGGGCCCTTGGCGCGGGAAGCACCACCGATTGGACAGGTCGAACACATGCGCGCCGCCGTTCGCACCGTACAGAAAATCGTCGCGCTCCAGCAGCGGCAAAGATTCGTCCGATGAAAGCACATCAGTCGTGATTACAAGCGTCATTGCTATTGGCTCCAGGCGGTAAGACGCAGCATGATTTCTGAAAGGATGCAGCCGCCGCGCTCGGTCAGGTGATGCGGATCAGCCAGGTTGATGTAGTTGCGGGCACTGCCGTCATAGGCCGCCGTGGTTTCGCCGTAGAACGGCTGGAGATCCACGTGGACACAGCGCTTCGCCGCAGCGACCTTGCGAAGCTCGTAGGCCTGTTGCTTCTGAGTCACCGTAGCGGTGCCGAGATTCTGCGGCGGGGAAACCAACGCAATGTCCGCCCAAGGCGATGCTGACCGAATACGATCAATCAGCGTAGCTGCGTAATCCGCGTAGGCCGCGGCGGAGTAGTTGTAGGCGTCGTTCGGACCGAACAGGACCACCACCAGGTTTGAGCCCAGCGGCGAGAAGCCTGCGGCCCACTGCGCAAGGTCCTGGGATACCCACTCGGAGAGCCGAGACCCGCCTGCACCGAGCTTGTTGATTCTGACGCCCAGAGCCGCAGTGTCCCTCACGTCGAATCCATAAATCGTGCAGTTCCCCGACACCACTTCGACGTTCATCGCCCACACCCCTGCAGGCGGCGTTCCCAACTGCACATACTGGGTGCCAACACCGTCTAAGTTGATCGTCGTCCACGAACCAGAATCGTACCTGTATCGCATCACGCCGCCGGTGCCGCCGAGGTAGCACATGCGCACGCTATCGCCCTTGCCACCGGTGATTGTGAACCGCTCCAGAGCAGCGCTGGATGTCGCGGAAACAAGGCCAGGCCCGGGCGTTGTGCGGTTCGCAATGACCCATCCGACTGTGCGGCTCAGTGTCCCGGCGAGGGTGTCAGGACCGCCCCGCTCGACCGGCATGAAACCCACGCCGGCATTCCCGAACTGAGCCTTGAGCTGCAGGCTGTATCGCTCCAGCCAGTAGCTCCGGTTGTCACCCCATGAATCAGTGATCGTGGAGATGACCAATTGGCTTCCCGCGATGCCAGCACGCAGCGCCTGGACAAGGCGCCTGGTCTCGCTCAGGGTATGCCCGTTGTAGATCGGATCTGCAGGAAGTCCGTCAGCCCGAATAGTCGGACTCAGACGGTCCGAAAGGCTTGCGGTGGTGCCACGGGCCTGAGCCACTTCAGCAGGCGTATCGCTGCCCTGCCCCTTCCCATAGTTGACGACCGTGCCGTCGGCGAGCACTCGCCGCACCACGCGGCCGTTTCGCGTCCGAACGATCTCGAGATCATCCCCGAACTCGTCGGTCATCTCGATAGAGCCGGCCCCCAGCGGCAACCTCCCGTCTACCGACAGGGCCAGTTTGACATCCAGTGCACCGTCACTTCCGCGGAAACGACCCAGACGGCGGCGCCGACTCGGATCTGCAGCATCAGGAACCGCGAACGTGAGGTAGTCCCCGGTCTGATAGCTCTGGTCAAAGATGTCCAGAACGCCAGTGGCCACGACCTCATCCAAGTCGGCCTTGTTTGCCTTCGAGGCCAGGGTGTTCGCGGAAAGGAACTCCCACCCGGTGGCAGATGTATTGCGCCGAACAAACCTGCCCGCATTAGGCACGATCTGATTTCCCGGCTTGATCGGATCAACGTGAGATCCAGCGTCATTCTCGGGTGAAATCTCAGCAGCAGATCCAACCGGAGCGCTGAGACCGGGTTCAGATGTGATCAGTCGCGACCACGATGATTCCGCGATCGCCCCAACCTGCTGGCCATCTCTCAGTGCATCCAATTCGCTGCGAACGAGATCAGATGGCGGCATGTCCGCAATTTTGAAGTTGGACAGCGCCCGGCTCGGGCTCGACACACCAACGACGGTGTCTAGCCGACCTGGTGCACGAAGGGGCAAATCTGCACCTGGAACAATATCGCGGCCATCAAGTGTGCTCATAGGCTTCCCCCTTTACAGAACCGCGGACGCATCTACCGCCCCGGTGTTGATGTTGGCCAGCTGCAGCGCCTGGCGAATGCTCACGTCCAGCAGAACCTGCGCAGACCAGGCAACCAGCTCCGGCGGCTCGCCCAGCAGGGCCAGCAGGACGTCCCTGGCCACCTCATCAGCCTTGCCCGGCCTCGGATCGGTGTGCTGGAACTCCCGTGCGATCGGCAACCCATCAGCGCCGACCACGGGCGCTCCCTCGGCGGTCACGGCGCGCGCCTGACCACGGAACAGGATCTGTCCGCCGAGCAGCGTGCGCGTGCACACCACAGCCACCAGCTCTCCGGTATCCAACTCGACCGCCGTCTCGCCCTCGGCGACCGGCAAGCCCTCTCTCTTCACATAGCTCATAGCGGAACTTCCTCAAACGCAGGATTTCTGGAACCGCCACTGCCGCCGCCGCCACCGATTCCGCCGCCACCGCTGCCAGAGGAACCTGCGGCCGGGAAGGTGATCTGGAGGGAGCTGATTGCCACGTTGCCGTTGGCGTTGGCTGTCTCCACGATGTTCGTGGTCAGCATCAACTGCCGGCTGCCACCGGCCAGCTGCGGATCGACGTAGTAGAGGTACACGGTGACTTTCTGCCCGGCAGTGCCGGTCAGGGTGGCGCTGCTGGCGGCGTAGGAGACCTGGACAGAACCGATGATCAACGTTCCGGCCGTCACGCTGATGGTGGCCACCGAGGCGCCTGCAGCGTCGCTGGAGGCGGCAAAGGTCACCGATGTGGTCATGTCCCACATCGACTGCTGATTGCCGATGTTCGGCAGCGCCGCAGCGCCCACCCGGTTGGTATCCGGCACGTCGACCGCGACATCTACCCAGGCCGATGCGCGGCCGTTGGTGCCGACCGAGCGCATCTGCAGTTCGTAGGGCGTGCCGCGCTGCAGCTCGCGCACAACAAACACCGCACCCGCCACCTGGCTGCGGTACTGCCAGGCAGCGTCAGGGGCGCCGACCGCGCGGAAGCGCAGTTCGTACGAGGCGATTGGAACCGACATTACAGCGCCTCCGTCACTGTGGCGTAGCCATGCCGCGGCGCTGTGCCGATGCGGACCACTGCGGTGGGAATGCCCGCGTCGTCCACCTCATCGTTGACCGGCGACGACACCGCGACGGTCACCTGCGGCACCGCCGGCAGGCCATAGTTGCGGCCACTCACCTCGCTGATGATCTCCGCCGGCGGGTTCTTCCAGTAGGGATCAACACGGGCGTCGTAAGCCACGGCGGTGAAGGACGCCGACAGGTCTTCCGAATACCTCACCCCGGTGATGATCAGCGTGGTCATCTCGACCCCACGCTCGCCCAGCACCACCCGATCGCCGGCGGCCGTACCGGCCGGCCTGCTCTCCAGATAGAACGTGTCGGTGAAGGCGCTGTGCGGCCTGCAGTTCACCTTGCGCTTGCCGCCGTTCGCTGTGCGCGTCTGGATCCCGTACAGCTTGGCCGGATCGCTGTAGATCTCCGTGTCGAGCTTCAGGGTGGCGCCATCGACCCCGTCGGGGGTTCCGGTGGTCAAACTGACCACTCGCCCCCAGCCCGTGCCCCACTCGGCCACGTCGTGGGCAACGTCCACCACATCCCCTCGGACGATGCCCAGCCCGGAGATGTCGGTGGTGAAGCTGTAGACGGTGTTGCGGTAGAGGCCCTGCGCCAAGTGATACCGCGCCAGGCGCCACGCCTGCTGCGGCAGCATGGCCTGCTCCAGCTGGAACGTCTCGAACAGCGTTGCAGCCGGCTCGGTCGAGGCCTGGCCACGAGCATCGAGGCCGCGGTAGCTGTAACCATCTTGGACAACAATGATCTCGTCATCCTGCCAGTCCGCCTGCGGATTCTTGAACTGCACCCGCAGCGCGTGGGGCACCTTGATGAACTGCCGGGTGGCGCTGAATTCCTTGATGTCCAAGGGGGACAGCTCCGCCGTCGCTTCGCTGACGTTCCGGTCGAACACCACGCAGTAGCGCCCGTCCCGGTTGCCGATGTCGCCGAGGGCGGTTCCCAGCACCTTGCTCAGCAGGTCCCGCGCGGTCAGCTGGGCATCCACCACCATTCGGCACTCCAGCTCGTTGGCATCGCAGAACGCAGCGAAGTCGGCGAAGGAGTTGAGGTCGATGCGCGACGCCGGCACGTGCTCGGCCAGCGCCGGGCTCTGTGTCATCAGCCAGTAGGCCACCCACGCCGGATTGCGCGACATCTCATTCGCCCAGCTGTTCGAGCTGCGTCGGTATACCGGGATGTGTGGCTGGGCCAGCACACTGAACGACTGCAGCGTCCCCGAAAGCTGGTCGGTGCCCTTCACCCGCACGTTGAGCTTCAGGGTGCCGGTCGTGCTGGGGTTGGTGTAGCGGATGCTGCGGAAGGAGGTCCAGATCGCCCCGTCTGCCCACGTCCGGTTGGTCTGGTTCTTCCGCGCCACCCGCGTGACCCGCACTTCGTACTGGCCAGTGGCTACGTCCCAGGCGATGCCGGAGGCAAAGGGGTCGCGGGTCTGGTCCCAGGTGAGGAACAGACCCGGGCCCGGTGCCGTGGTCGGGTACTCGCTCGCCCCCGGCGTCCAGCTGCTGACCAGCTTCGACAGCCGCGGTGTCGGTGGCGGCAGCCAGGCAGTCGTGCCTACCGCACGGTACTCCACCCGCCACAGCACCCACATGGGCCAGCCCTTGTCCAGCGAGTCGCCGAACACCTTCAGGCCGTTGGAGAACAGCAGGTCCAGGCTGATGGCGTCCACCCCGGGAGCGGTGGTGCGCGTGACCTGGTCGCCCTCGCTGTTCATCGTCGCGCTGACGGCCTGCTCATCAATGTCGTTGGTATAGAGCTTGGCCGGCGCCGAGCCCGGCCAGTTCAGCTCCCACCAGAACGCGTTGAAGCTCTCCACCGGGGTGTCACCGATGCGCATGTCGGACACGGTGATGACGCCGAATCCCAGATCGAACATGCAGCACTGGTAGGCGGTGTAGCCGACCACGTCGGTATAGGGCATGGCCGCATGGGGCGGGAACAGGCGGTGCTCACCCAGCACCAGCGGAATGACCCCGTACGGGTTGATCTGGTTGGAGTTGCCGGTCAGCGCGTTCCACGCCTTCTGCGCCTCAGATCCGCCGCCGGCGGCGGTCGGTACAGAGACGAGCGAGTTCACCGCCAGCGACGCGGCGAGGGTGATACCGGATGCGATCGCGTTGCCGGCGGCAGCGCTCCAACCTGCGCCCTTTGCCAGCGCGGCACCCCAGCCTGGTGCGAAGTACGCCACAACGATCATCGCCACAGCAGCCAGGATCTGCCGCGCACCGCCCTTGGCAAGGCCCTGCCGCAGCACATCGACACGCACGCCGGCTTTGGGCTTCAGCCGTGCCCACGCCTCGCGCGGCACCTGGTATCCACCCACGCGCACCACGATGTCGGCGGAGATCTCCGCGCCGCCGGCGGCGGCCTTGAGCATCTGCAGCAGCGTCTGCCCGGGCTGGGCGTAGACCACGCCTGGCGCATCGAACTCGTGCCCCCGCAGGTGCAGCGGAACATCATTCATCTTTCTTCCCCATGTATCGATAGAAGCCACCGATGCGCGCCTCCCACATAGGGGAGCCAAGACGCTCAATGCGACTGGTGCGGCCCAGCTCCACGTGCAGGAAATCGCCGCTGCCCATGCACACGCCGACGTGCCACGGCCTGCCTGCGCTGTTAAACACGACCACGTCGAAGCGCTCCGGCATCTCGACCTCGGCCCAGCCAGTGGCATCGGCCGGTGCCGACACATCGGGCATGGGGATGCCCTGCTCGGCCAGCACCATGCGGGCGAACTCCCGGCAGAACTTGTCGCCCTTGTACGGGATGCCGATCCACTTCCTCATACGAACAGCCCGGGTGAATTGGACGGCGTGTAGGTCTGTGCGGGCACGCCTTGGTTGAGGAAGTCTTCCTGGTAGCCGATCTGCACACCCAGCTCCATGATGTCGAAGTCCACCTGCAGCACGGAGAAGTTGAACGGCCCCATCTCCACCACGCTGGGCTGGCTCGCCAGCACGGCTTCCAGCCGCACCTGCGGGCGCGGCCCCTGCAGCGCCTTGATTTGCCTGGTGATGTCGCGATCAACGTTGTCGATGCGCAGAGAGACGTTCGGCGTCGCGTCGTCCGTGTCGTCAGGGAACGATGCTTCGAACGGGTACGGCTGCCAGACGGTACTTCCCCGTGCCACGGGCTCGGTGTTGTTGACGATCCGGATCGTCTCCAGATCCGGATGGGTGATGGTGAGAAGGCACAGCCAGGTTTCGGCCGTATCCTCCGCCAGAATCGATCTGGCGGCAGCGGCTGAGAGGACGCGTGGCATCAGGTTGTCGGCCAGTTGTTGGTGTCGTGGATGTCGAGCAGGAACTGCCCCTCAACGCTGGCGACGATCAGCAGGCTCAGTTCCGCCCGCCACATGTCCTGCCATTTGACGTAGCTCGGTCGCGCCGTGAACTTGTAGATAGCCCGGCTCTGCCCCGCGCCAGACCAGCGCCAGTCCCACCAGTAGAAAGGGAGCACACGGCGGGCGCTGATGTTGTAGAAGTCCAGCAACGTTTTCAGCTGCGCCGGCTCCAGGTAGAGCCGGCACTTGAACGCTTCGAGAGAGCTGGTCCGGACCGGGCGCGTCTTCGTCCCCGCCCCCATGGTTGATCGCATGACGTCCTCACCGTGCGGCGCGAACTCCAGGCTCTCGTTCTCCGGGTCTGGGATGCTCGATGGCATGTAGAGATCAACCACCTCGATTCCCCCTGTAGGTGAGCCCGTATCGGGTGCGGAAGTCGTTGTCGAACGATCCACCTCGAATCTCGCCACGCATCAGCTCGCGCAGGGAGGCCCGGATATCGAGGTCGCCGGAAGAACCAACCTCTGCCTGGACGCCATTGGAGTCGCTCTTCACACCGTCGATGTAGACGTTTACGTCTCCTCGAGCCATTGCCGCTGCAGCAGCGCGCGGCGAACCCACCACGCCACCATTCGCATACCCGCGCAGGCCAAGGCGCATCGCCTCCACGATTCCAACGCCACCCGCGCGCGCGATGTCGGCCTGTGACCAGACCACCTCGCCCGCATGCACGATGCCGCGCGGGTCGTGCTTGGCACCGTCGCCGGTGTATCCGCCGTCTGCCTTGCCGTTCCGCTGAAGGCGCTGGAACAGGTCGTTGTTGATGGACGAGGTGCCCTGGGTGACAGCGGAATTGCCGGCGGTGTTGATTGAGCTGGACTGCGCCGAGAAGGAGCCGCTGATCCAGTTGCCGATGCCCACGATTGCCTGCTTGATCTGGATCCGGGCCAGGTCGGCCAGCACCGACTTCGTCAGGTCCGAGAAGCTCAGCTTGCCGGTTTCGGTAAACCGCACCCAGGCATCCTCGAACCCACCGATGACGGTAGTGACCGTGTCGCCCATCTGCTGGGCGTAGTTCCCTGCTTCCTGCTGGTAGTTGGCCCATGCCGCGCTGGCGCCGGCCAACCAGTCGCCCTCTGCCAGGCGCAGATCCTCGTAGCCGTCCTTGATCAGCTGCAGGCGGTCGAGGGTCTTGGCCATCAATGTGGCCCGTTCAGCCTCAAACGTCTCCTGATCCACCTGGCCCGCATTCAACTGCAGCTGAAGCTCGCGGAGCTTGTCGGCCTGGTCTGCGTATGCGTCGTTGATGCGCTGCTGGATTTCGTACTCACGATCACCCATGCCCACTCGCTGGGCTTGGGTGGCGAGCTGACGCTGCAGCACCTGATTGCTCGCGTCCAGTGCGTTCGCGTAGGCGGCGATGACGTTGGTCCTCGCCCGCATCGCCGCCGCCTCTTCCGTCGAGAGAACCTGCAGCGCGCTGGCACCCTCAGTTCGAATCTTCGTCAGCCGCGCTTCGATCTCACCGATCTGGCGATTTACACCGATGGCTTCCTTGCCAGCGACAGACTGCCGTTGGAGGTAGGCCAGCTGCTGTTCCAGCGACTTTGCCTGTGCATCCGTGTTCCTTTGCACCAGTTCACGCATGCGGCTGTAGTACTCAGCCGCAGTAATCTCACGAGCCGAGAACTGTGCGCGCAGCAGCTGCGTGCTGGCGGTGATTTGGGCCTGTTCAGCCACCAGGTCGTCTTTGTAACCTTGCAGCCCAGCTGCGCGCGTTGCAGATCCAGTGCCGCCGCCAGTTTTCTTCTTCTCGGCATACTTCTTCTCGATAGCAGCGACAGCTGCAGCGCGCCGCTCCTCGATCTTCTTCACATCTTCGATCAAGCCAGCGGCTTCGGCCTGGCGTCGGACCTTCTCCGCCTCACCATTGATCCGAGAGATCTCGTCCTTCTTCTTCTGCTCTTTGCTCGCCTGAGACTCGGCGATGGCATCGGCACGCTGCAGGAAATCTACGCTTGCGTCCTCTGCGGCTTTCACCTCGGCGTCCTTACGCTCCTTGATCAGGTCGGTGGCCAGCGCCTTGATCTTGTCCGACCGGTCCTTGATCGACTTCTCCATAGCAGCCAGGGCGATGGGATTCCTCGCCAGCGGCAGGCCGCGCTGATCACCGGATGCCAGGGCGTTCAGCTTTGCCAGCTCGCGCTGATTCTCCGCCAGAAGGTGCTGCATCTGCGCCGCGGCCGGCCCGAGGCCAACGCTCGCCTGCATCGCGGACCATGCACGGGTGGCTTCCACCCACAGATCCTTGAAACCACTGATCACCGGGTTCTGGCTGGCACGAACCTTTGCCAGAGCCATCACCGTTTCATCGGAAGCAGCGCGGGTGATCACCGTCACCGCATCCTGGTTGCGGCCCTGCTCCTGCAACGCCTTGACCTGCTCGTACAGAGCCACGGTCATGAAGTTGACCTGCTCGTTGAGCTTCTCCGCGCCCTTGACCGGATCCTCTGCCAGCTTCGCGTAGAGGGCGATGGTATCTTCCAGCGCCTTCCCGCTGACCTCCCTCATGGCCACAGCCGCGTTGGCCACGGCCTGCAGGTTCTGCGCGGCGATCTTGCCGTTGGACCCGACCGCCTGCGCCGCTTCGGCGCCCGCACCGGCGGACACCTGCAGCGCATCACTGGTCTTCCTGGCCATATCGACCAGCGTCAGCGTCGTCGCTGCCGCCTCATTGCGAGACAGCACCAGGGCCTTCGTGTAGGCCTGCGCCTGCTGCTCTGCGTCGTACCACGCGAACACCACCAGGCCGACGGCCGCAGCGGCAACCGTGTATGGGTTGACCATGTCCAGCAGTGCCGTCGAGACGCCTTTCAGCGCCGGCGCCACGCCGCCAAAGCTGTCCTTGATCTGGCCGCCCTGCTGCACCAGCACGGTGAAGAACGGCATGCCGCCCTGCAGGCTGGTGAAGATGTCGGTGAACTGCGCAGGCAGCTGCCGCATCGCCTGCGCGGTCTGGCCGGCCGAGATACCCAGATCACTGATGTTGTTCTTCGTCGGCAGCGGGCGAGCAGCCTCGGTGCGCACCTCGCGCAGCTGGCGGGTGAGCAGGCCCAGGCCCTGCCGGATGTCGGCCAGGTCCGCACTGATACGGACGCGCAGATTCGCTGAAGGCTCAGCCATGGGTCATGGTTCCTTGTTTCTGCGGCGCAGGGGCCTTTCCGCTCAGTTCGGCCTGGTACGCCTGCCATTCGCTCTGGTCGGCCCACATCGCCGTTCGGATGGCGTTGGCTGTGTGTGCAAGGCGCGCACGCTCGCGCTCGCGCTCGTCGTGGGCTGCAGCGGCGGTGAAGCCCCTGATCTGCGCCAGGGTGTACGTCATGACCTCGGCCCGGCTGTGGCCGCGGGCGATCAGGTACTGGGCGAGGTCGGCGAGGCCGAGCTCTCTTCCGCCGGCGGCTTGGCCTGCATCAGCAGGTTCCGCAGGCGATGGGCGAAAAAATCCCGGTTCAGGCCCACCACGGCCGACAGCAGGTCCGCGATCTCGTCCAGGGTGCCGCCGCCGACCCATGCCGCCTTCAGGCTCAGCGCCTCATCCAAGCCCGCTCCCGGGATCCACTCCGATTCGGGACAGATGGCCACAGCCAGTGCCGAGGCAAGCTCGGCACTGTCCTGCTCCAGCAGGTCCAGCAGGATCGCGCCGGTTGCGCCGGCCGGCGCATCATCGACAGCGCCGACCATCATCGCCACGCGGCCGATGATGGTGCGGCTGGCCGTGATGAACGGGCCGATCTGCTGCAGGCGGAGGGGCGTTACACGCACGGCCTCGCCACGGAATGGCACCGTGATCGACGGCGGGGTAATCACGTCCAGATCCGCCATGGCTTACTTCTCCTGCTGCCAGTAGAAGTAGGCCGACTTGTCCGAGCCGGTGGCCTTAGCGGCGTCCTTCACGAGCTTGCCCGGCACGCTGCCGGCGCCGTACTCGTTGCCGATCAGGCCCATGCTCTCGATGACGCCGCCGGACACTTTGTGCGCCACCATGCGCACCAGCCTGCCGCCACGGGCCTCGTTGGCGCCGTAGAACTGCATCTCGTAGAACTCCTGCGGGTTGACAGCGGCCTCGACGTGGCCCAGGTCGGCGTTTTTGTAGGTCACCTTGACGTTGGGCGTTCCCGCCGACGACGGCGCTGCGATGACCGAATCGGCCGGGATGAAGAGCATGCCGCGCTCGAGGCGGTAGTCCTTGTCCTTCACGTACGTGGCGGTACCGGTGGCTGGCGTGACGCCGGTGATTTCGCTCGCCAAGCGCGACAGCGGCGAGAAGCGACCGGGCGTCGCCACCACGAGCTCGTCGGTGACGGTGCCAGCAGCGATGGTGGTGGCCTTGCCACGCGTTGCGCGCGCGAAGTTCTCGGGGTTGAAGTCGTGGAAGGTGTAGTTGAGGTTGTAGCCGGTGACGCGATCGACGCTGTTGGCCGTGCCGCCGCCCGGGTTCTGGCTGTCGGCCAGCTCGAGGGTGGTGGTCTGGGGCGCGACGGTGTAGGCGGAAACGTTGCCGACCTCGAGGAAGGGTTCGTTGCTATTCCACTTGCGAATCAGGACGATGCCGCTGCCCAGGTAGCTGTAATCTTCGGCCATGGTGGCTCTCCAGTTGGGTTGCCGCTGTGCGGCGGGTTATTTCTTGGGGATGTGGGACTGGTAGGTGAGCAGCACGCCCACCCAGCCGGCGCTGGCCTTCTCCGGCATCAGGGGCTCCATGCCGACGTACACCGGCACAGAGATGCCGTCAGGGAAGTTCCGGGCCACCTCGCGGTTGTCCAAGGCCGCCTCGATGTCGGTCACCAGGTCGTCCAGCGCCTGCTGGTACGCATCGGTGTTGGAGGGAACCTTGGCGATGACGCTGACCGTGGTCAGGCGGTGCGTTTGAACCTTCGACGGGCTCTCCGCCCGCTGCTGCTTCTCGATCACGGCCGTCAGCACGACTTGGGTGTCCTGGTCACCCGGTGCGGGTTCCAGCGTCCAGCCGGCGCCGGCGTTGGTCAGGTAGCCGTTGTCTGTACTGATCAGCTGCAGCGTCTTTCCCATGGCCAGCAGCAGCTGCTTCCGTGGGCTGGGGGTGCGGTCAGACATCGGCCACCTCCCACACCGCGGTCGACTCGTCGCCGCGGACCTTCTCCACCAGCTTCAGCTGTCGACCGGTGCCGTCGATGCGCACCACGCCGCCCGCGCGAGGGGTAACCTCGGCCAGCTGCAGCGTGACCTTGATGATTTTGGTCGCAACAGGTGCCACGTCGTCCGGTGTGAACGGCTCGACTGTCTCGTCAAGCAGCACCGTGCACGGCACTTCATCCGTGCTGGCCGATCCCTTGTAGTGGGCAGCATCGGCGACACCGGCTGCACGGAAGGCCCCGAACGCGGCTGCGTCGAAGGCCTGCATGAAAGCTCTCTGGTTCAAGGCAGCGGCCTCGCGGTCTCCATGGCCTTCTCCAGCTCGCGCTTCAGGAAGAACGGCATCAGCCGCTTCCAGGTGTCCTCGGCCATGCCGAAGATGTCGTAGCGCGGCGTGTAGGCGGCCGTGGTGGTGAAGATAAAGATGGATCGGACACCGGATCCGCGTCCGATCCGCTCATAGATGCCCGGGCGCAGCACGCCGCGGCGCTTGGTGATCACGAAGTACTCGCCATCACGGTTGTTGCGTTTGCCCCGCCGCCGCTTCCGGCTGACGCTGGTCTCGTTCTGGTAGCCGTCCCGCTGGGCGCCCAGCTGGGACAGGATCTTGGTGACCTGGCCGGCCGGCACGTTGCCGAACTGGTTTGCCTGGGCGCCGCGGCCCATCACCGCAAACTGCGTCGGCGACAGCAGACCTCGGCTCTGCAGCAACCGCTCGAACCCCTTCCGGCGACGCTGACCACCATCCACCTCGGCCAGCAGGTACTTGGCCGGCGGCGTGCCCTTGAAGGCCTCGTCGCGGATGAAGATCTCGGCGTACGGCTGGCCCTTGGTGGCCTTGCGGTACATGGCCGCGTTGACCGTGAGCGGCGTCGGGCGGTCGAACACCTTCGGTGCCTGGCGCTTCCAGCGCTCGCGGATCTCGTAGGCCACCTTGTTGGCGGCTTGCGCCGCGGCGTATGGAAGCTGGGACTGCTCCAGCTCGGTCAGCTGCCGCCCGAGCGCGTTGTC